>JAFMSC010000071.1 GCA_017353825.1 Hyphomicrobiaceae bacterium
TCGCACCGAAGGCGCGCCGCCGCCCGTCGATCTCGCCGACGAGATCAAGGCCGGCAATCTGGTTCGCGCGCTCATTCGCGAGTCCAAGGTGGGCGCCGTGCACGATGTCAGCGATGGCGGCCTCCTGGTCGCCATCGCCGAGATGGCGCTCGCCGGCAACATGGGCGTCCAGCTTTACCCCTACGAAGGCAAGCTGCCCCGGCACGCCGCGTGGTACGGGGAGGACCAGGGCCGCTACGTCCTCGAGGTGGCCCCAGAGCTCGCCGAGGAGGTCACCGAGCGCGCCCGCCTGTTGGCCCTGCCCGCGCGCGTCGTGGCCCGCCTAGGCGGCGACGCCCTCACGCTCAGGGACGAGGTGCCACTGCCTCTTTGCGACCTGCGGACGGCGCACGAAGGCTGGCTTCCGAGTTATATGGATGGGTTGTGAACGAACGGCCCGGCATCGCCGCCACCATCAGCCCAGCCCGTATCACTTCGTGGCCTCGCGCTGGCCGGATCTGGGCTACGTAAGCGCCCGCCGTCGCTGGCAAGCTCCAGATGTGGGTGGAACCTGGTCGCCGATTGGGAGTTGCCGAGTGAGAGTTGAGGGGGTCCCGATGTCGCTGACCGTCCTGCCGAGAGGGGCAGCTGCGCTTGTGCTTCTGGCGAGTCTCGCCCTCCTCGCGAGCTCGGTGCCTGCCCTTGATCGCACCGTCAAGACGACAGCCGGGCCATTAAGGATCGAGACGCTGGCGAGCGGCCTCAATCATCCGTGGGGCCTTGCTTATCTGCCCGACGGCCGCATGCTTGTGACCGAGCGGCCGGGCCGGCTCCGGCTGGTCGCGCGCGATGGCACGGTCTCCCAACCGCTGCGCGGCGTTCCGAAGGTGTTCGCGGTTGGAAGCCAGGCAGGATTGCTCGATGTCGCAATCGACCCGAAATTCAAGGACAATCGCCTCGTGTATCTCTCCTACGCCGAGCAAGGCCCGGGTGGAGCTTCGACCGCCGTGGCACGCGCCGAGCTCGCCGACGGCGGCTTGCAAGATGCGCAAGTCATCTTCCGGCAGACACCGAGGGTGGATGGTCCCAACCACTGGGGCTCGCGGCTGGTCTTCGCCCGCGACGGAACCCTGTTTGTGACCCTCGGCGAGCGGTTCAAATTCGCAGTCGCCCAGGATCTCTCCAACACCCTAGGCAAGATCGTGCGCATCAACCCCGATGGCTCCATTCCCAAGGACAATCCCTTCATTGGAAAGGAAGGCGCGCGGCCCGAAATCTGGTCCTATGGGCACCGGAACGTCGAGGGGGCGGCGATCCACCCGGAGACCGGCGTGCTGTGGGCGGACGAGATGGGGCCCCTCGGCGGTGACGAGCTCAACATTCCCGAGGCGGGCAAGAACTATGGCTGGCCGGTCGTCAGCTGGGGCAGCCACTACGATGGCCGGACGATTCCGAAGCCGCCCACACGCCCCGACCTGGCCGGCTCCATCTATCACTGGAACCCGGTCATCTCTCCTTCGGGCATGGCGTTCTATACCGCCGATGCCATTCCGGCCTGGAAGGGCAGCCTCCTGATCGGAGGCCTCTCCGCGCACGCGCTCGTCCGTCTCAGTCTCGTTGGCCAGAAGGTGACGGACGAGGAGCGCATTCCCATGGGAGCCCGCATCCGCGACGTGCGGCAGGCCCCGGATGGATCGATCCATCTCCTCACCGACGAGTACAACGGCAAGATCCTGCACGTGCTGCCCGAGCAGCGGGGCACTTGAGGACGACATCAGGGCGCGGCCAACCCCTCACGCGTTGGCGCGCCCCGGACGTGCGCGCGAGCGCGGTATCGCCGCGCGGTGTCGGTTGCACCCGTGGACGGCCAGCAGCGTCCTCGTTGCTGGGCCCGCGCGCCAGCCGTCCAGCCGATCCCGGCGAAAGCGCCCGGAAGCCGCCGGCCTTGACAGCCTGAAGGGCGCTTCCTTATATCGCGCGCGTTCTGCGTCCGTGCTATTTTTTCCGGAAGCGGCAGCCTTGCGGGTCACCCGTGGCGCCTTCAGATCGTGGCGGAGTAGCTCAGTTGGTTAGAGCGGCGGAATCATAATCCGTAGGTCGCCGGTTCAAGTCCGGCCTCCGCTACCAATCTTTTAGATGTTCGGGCCGTGCCGCTCATCCGCGGCCGTCAGCACCAAGTCGGCACGCGGCGGAAAACGGGCCATTGCCGATGGCCCCCACAAAGTGATGTTTATGCGGGGGCTGCCGAGCCATCCGGTCGATCGTCCCCTGATCATCGGTTCGCGCTGCCGCCCCCTTCCTCAAGGGGGTCGGCGTCCGCAAAGCGGTTGATCGTTTTTCCGCGTCGATGGACCTCCACAGAGGGAGCCGCCATGCCGTACACATCAGACCCGCGCGTGGACGCGTATATCGAGGGCCTGCCAGGTTGGCAGCAGGACATCTGTCGGGAGGTGCGTGACCTAATGCACGCTGCCGACCCGGAGGTCGCCGAGACCATCAAGCGGAGCACCCAGCCGTATTTCGTGTTGCTGGGTAACATCTGTGCCCTGCTCGCCGCGAAGGACCACGTCAACGTCTTCCTCTACGACGGCGCCATCGTCCCCGATCCCGAGGGGATCATCACCGGGGGCCACGACAACAAGACCGCCCGCACCGTCGCCGTCCGCCAGGGCGAGAGGATCAACGCGCCCGCGCTCAGTGCCATGTTCCGACAGATCATCGCGAACAACCGGGCCGGCGGCTGGCGCAAGCTCAAGCCCAGGAGGTAGTGCATCGCTCGTGCAACGGTGACATCCTCTCGGCCTGGCGCTGCGCGCTGAGGCGGGCGCCCGGCTATTGGCGCCTGACAAGAAGCTTGTTCAGCCGCATGCTCACGGAGTTCCGCTCCCCGTCGGTGAGGGCGCCGGCGGCCGATTCGAAATCGGCGTGCCGGGCGGCCGGCCGGGCCTCGATGATGTGCAGCTCGTAGGTCTTGATCAGCCAGAAGACTGCGAAAATGCAGATTGCGAAAATCTCAGTGAGGAGTGTCGCTGACGCGAATATATCGCCTGGAAGTGCAGCCGCCTTCTGCGGCGCACCAACTCCGGCGACGGATAACCACACCGCCACGAGAGGCGCAAGCACCATTGCGATCGCGACAGCCCTGTACACAGCATGGAACCGCATCCGCAGGCGCACGTCGCTCAACAGCGGCAGCGTCTGCCAGCGCAAAGCCCAGGCAACGAACGCAATGCAGACAAACAGCGCTACTGAGAGCACCTGGTGGGTGATGGGCCAGCCATCACCGCAGTGCGTGCAGTAGTCGGGCGGTGACGTGGGAAACATGGCAATGCCCAAGGCGCTGAGGCCCGCAAGGTTCAAGGTCCAGTTCTCGGCGCGAGAGAAGCCTCTGTAAAGGATGAGAAAGCAGCCGATCGCCCACAGGATTCCTACGAGCCAGTCCCGCATCGGGAACACGCGCAACTGCGAGTCCGGCGGAGCGAACGCGAAATAGTATGCGCTGAGCTTCGCCTGGAACGGAATATCGAAGAGGTACCACCCAACGAGGAGCAGCACGAACGGAAAGAAGAGGGCAAGCAGCGCCAGCCCGATGCGAAGGTAGAAATAGGTCTGGTCGATATGCTTATCGACATTCGTCGGAGTCATAGCCTCCTCCGATGGCACCTTCAGGGCAGCCAACGTAGCCGAAGCTGCGCCGGCGGAACATAGGCAGAAACGGATGGCAGACAAACGGAATCGTCCGTGCAGAGCGAGACAGCGACAACATGCGCTCCGATGTGGCCCCGGCATCGCGCCGCACTTAGGTCTTGTCGTTGAGAATGAGGGACGACACGCCGGGGCACGCCCTCGACGCCGGAGCGCCGTTCGAGCGCAGAGGCAGGAGCGCGTGCGCCGGTATTGGGCGCGCAAGCCGCAAGGATAGCCCTCACGCGCGGGCAGGGCAAAACGGACCCTCGCGTCCGCTTTCAAGCCTTGATGGCGCCTCGCCTGCGGGCAGGGTGGCTGAGGCCGTCGCTCAGTCAGGGAGCGTCGGATGCCTACGGGGGAACCGCAAGCTATGACCGGCGTTGATCATTCTTGGGAGACGCGATCGGGGGAATGATCCATGACCCACCGACACACCAAGGCCCTGCTCTGGGCCATTGCCTACTTCGCCGCGGCGGCGGCGTGTCTGCTCGCCGCCGTTTTCGCGGCCCTGACTGTATCTTTCGGCTGAGCCCCGACCGACCCGGCTATGCGGTCGGCCAGGCGCGCAATGAGCTGGCCTCGCATGGTCGATCCCCGTGACCGATGGCCGTAGCCAGAGAAGCTGAGGGGGCCAAAACACAAACACAGGCAGCAGGGTGTAAGTCCAGAAAGGCCGAGGTCTAGGCCGCCTTGAACTTCGTATCATGCCATGACGACCAGTGGCGGGTTTGCTTCATGTGGACCGGCAGGACCGGCAGGACCGGCAGCGACGCCGAGAACGTCGAGATCGTCGACTACCGCGACCAGGGGTGAACACCCATGCTTAGGAATAATCCTCTTAGCCCGATCCACCCCGGAGAGGTCCTGCGCGAGGAAGTCCTCGAGCCTCTCGGCATGAGCGCCTACGCTCTCGCGGGAAACCTGCGCGTTCCGCGCACGCCCATCGAGCGCCAGAACCCGCGAGGAGACCCCGGTGACGCCGGGCACGGCGCTACGCCTGGCGCGCCATCTCGGAACTACGCCCGACTTCTGGCTGGGGCTGCAGATCGAGTTCGATGTCGAGACGGCGCAGGACGGCATGGACGAGGAGATGGCGGCTATCACGCCGCGCGCCAGCGCGGGCTAAGCCGCCTTGCGCCTGCCGGTTTTGGGCCGCTCGCTTGGGCACCACTTGGGCGTCACTTGGGGCGTCACTTGGGGCGTCGCTTGGGCGTCGCTTGGGCGTCGCTTGGGCGCAGCCGTGCCCCTTACCAGAACATCAGCTACCTCTGGCCTGAGGAGCCGACCCCGCTGCGTCACGGCGCGGCGGGCTCGGGATCCGCTTCGCGGCGGTTCGCCTGCTGATCGAAGAACAGCACCTGGCTCACGATCGCCTTGATCGCCTCTTCCCGGAACGGCTTGCGGACCAGGAATGCCGGCTCCGGGCCGCGCCCCGTCGCGAGCCGCTCCGGGAACGCGGTCACGAACACCACCGGAACCTTGAGGCTCCTCAGGAGGTCGTTGACGGCGTCGAGCCCTGAGCTGCCGTCGGCAAGGCGGATGTCGGCGATCACCAGGCCGGGGTTTTTAAGCGCCGCCGCGCGCAGGGCGTCGTGGTGCGTGCGGGCGATGGCGACACGGTGGCCGAGGCCTTCCAGTACCCGCTTTAGATCTAGCGCGATCAGCGGCTCGTCCTCAATCACCAGCACCTCGGTGGCGATCTGCCGGCCGATCTCTGCGTCGGAATCGCGCAGCAGAGTCAGCACCTGATCCTCCGAAAGCTCGAGGATCTGTGCGGTCTCGGCATGGCTAAAGCCCTCGACGCTGACCAGCAGGAAGGCCTGCCGGCCCTCAGGCGTCAGCGCCGCGAGCGAGCGCGCGGCCGTATCGCCCAGCAGCCCCGACGCCGGGCCGCGGTCGCGATAGCGGCGAGTGAGCATGGCGAGGAAGCACTGATAAAGGCCCAGGCGCGGGGATAGGTCCGGAAAGATGGAGGGGTCGCCGGCCACGGCTTGCAGGACGCGCTCCACCGCTGCGTCGCCGGCGCCTTGCGCACCCGTGAGGAGCCGCGCAAACCGGCGCAGGTGTGGTATATGTGGTGCAATGCTTTCGGCCAGTGACATGATTAAAGGTCCGCCGCACGACAACCAAGCCAGCCGAAGCCAATACTATGTAAATGAACTGCGCCGAATCGCAAAGAGCGACGATGATTAAGCGACATTCCTACGGCCCATCGGCCACACCGACGACCGCGGGGGAGCGGGGCCAGAGCGGGGAGGAGGACGCCAAGGTCCGCGAGCGCATCGGGCACGAGCTGCGGTCGCTGTTCGAGGATGTGGTGGGCGAGCCCGTTCCCGAAAGGTTCCGACGCCTCCTGCAGGAGCTGGAGCGCAACTCCAGCAAGAAGAGCTGAGCAAGGCTTGGATTGCCGCCTCAACAGCCGGCCGAACGAAACGCATGATCGCCCGCGGCGTTGACGTGACGGAGGATCGCGATTGCCGCCGTGCCGCGGAGAGCTGCCCTGGTCGCACGGCGCGCGCCTTATTACTTTCTTTAGGCTATCGCCGTAAGCCGGATGTCCTAATCTGGCACGCTGGGCGCGCTGCCGGCGCCTCGCGCAAAGCGCGGGACGGGCGCCCGAGCCACGGCGTATGATCGCTGTCCGGCGGGTAGAGCACGCGTGCGTAGGAAGTTTCGACTATGGCACCCAGACCCAACTGGAAGGGCTATCTGAAGCTCTCCCTCGTTTCCTGTCCGGTCGCGCTGTACCCGGCGACGACCACCTCCGAGCGCGTGTCCTTCCGCACCCTGAACCGCGCCACCGGCAATCGGCTGCGCCGCCAGCTCGTTGACGAGCAGACCGGCGATGTGGTCGAGGGGGAGGACCAGATCAAGGGCTACGAGGTGGGCAAGGGCGAGTACATCCGGGTCGAGGACGACGAGATCAAGTCGGTCCAGCTTGAAAGCAACCACACCATCGACATCGAGCAGTTCGTGCACCGGTCGGAGGTGGACCAGCTCTATCTCGATACGCCCTATTATCTCGCGCCGACGGACCGGGTCGGCGAGGAGGCGTTCGCGGTCATCCGCGATGCCATGCGCGCCGAGAAGATGGTGGGGCTCGCCCGCGTGGTGCTGTTCCGGCGCGAGCGCATCGTCATGCTGGAGCCGCGAGACAAAGGCATCACTGTCACCAGCCTGCACTATGCCAACGAGGTGCACCAGGCGGCCAACTACTTCGACGAGATCCCCAACCTGGACCTGCCCAAGCAAATGCTGGAGCTGGCCACCCATATCATCGAAAAGATGACCGGCACGTTTGACCCGGAGAAGTTCGATGACCGCTATGAGAACGCGCTCATCGAACTGATCCGCTCCAAACAGAAGGGCATGCCGGTCAAGGCGCAGCCCGTGCAGCGCCAGACCAACGTCATCAACCTCATGGATGCCCTGCGGCGCAGCGTTGAGGGTGCTGGAGCGAAAGGCGGGGCCGAGCACGCGGCCGAGAAGAAGGCCGAGAAGGCGACGCCGGCCAGGAAAGCCGAGAAGACCGAGAAGACCACGAAGGCACGCACGCCCGCAAGCAAGTCCAGGACGCGCAAAGCCGGGTAGCCTGCGCCGCATGCCACGCCGGACCGCCAGCAGCTCTCTCCGCGAATACCACGAAAAGCGCGACTTCACGCGTACTGCAGAGCCGCGAGGGCAACGCAAGCGCGGTGGCGGCGACCTGTTCGTGGTGCACAAGCATGCCGCGCGCCGGCTGCATTACGATCTGCGACTGGAACTCGACGGCGTCCTCAAGAGCTGGGCCGTCACGCGCGGCCCCAGTCTCTCGCCTGAGGACAAGCGCCTCGCCGTGCGCACCGAGGACCACCCGCTTGACTACGGCGAGTTCGAGGGCCGAATCCCGGAGGGTGAATACGGCGCCGGCAGCGTGATCGTGTGGGATCGCGGCCGCTGGTCCACCGATGGCGACCCGCACGAGCAGCTGGCCAAGGGCCATCTCGTGGTGGACCTCAACGGGCGCAAGCTCAAGGGCCGCTGGCACCTCGTGCACATGAAGGGGCGCGACCTGCGCGGCAAGGAGAACTGGCTGCTCATCAAGGCCGAGGACGAATTCGCGATCCACGCGGGCGGCGATCGGCTGCTGGAGAGGCAACCGCGCTCCGTCAAGACCGGCCGCACCGTTGAGGACGTGGGCAAGGGCAAGGTGAAGATCTGGCGAAAGCATGGACCTCCCTCTCCCAGCGCACGGTCCGCCTCGCCTCACGCTCCGCCGGCGCGTGGAGAGAGCCGCGGTGAGGGGCAGCCCCACGCTGCCAGCTTGGAACCTCGGACGGCCCCTCACCCTGACCCTGTCCCCGCGAGCGAGGCGAGGGGACAGGTTGCAAGCGGGCAGAGCCGACCTGACCGCATCAAGGGGGCCAAGCCCGGCCCACTCCCCGGCGTCATCGAGCCGCAGCTCGCGTCACCCACGGCCAATCCCCCGGCAGGCGCCGGCTGGGTGCACGAGGTCAAGTTCGACGGCTACCGCCTCATGGCGCGCATCGACCGTGGCCGCGTGAAGCTCTTGACGCGCAAGGGCCTCGACTGGACGGACAAGTTTGCCACGCTGAAGAGGGCTCTCGAGGGGATGGCCGTAGTAACGGCGCTGCTCGACGGCGAAGTCGTGGTGGAAACCGAGAGCGGCGCACCGAGCTTTGCCGATCTGCAAGCCGACCTCAGCGCCGGCCGCAGCGACCGCTTCCGCTACTACCTGTTCGATCTCATCCACCTCGACGGCATGGATCTCACGGGCGCCCCGCTCCTGGAGCGCAAAGCCGCCCTGGCATCGCTTCTGGCCGGCCATAACGGCACGCTCACCTACAGCGAGCACTTCGAGGGCCGCGGCGCCACCGTGTTCGAGCACGCCTGCCGCTTGGGGCTTGAGGGCATTGTCTCCAAGCTCAAGACCGGCACCTACCGCGCTGGCCGGGCCAAGTCGTGGCTCAAAACCAAGTGCTCGCTGACGCACGAGCTGGCGGTCATCGGCTACCTCAACTCCACCACCCAGCGCCGGGCCATCGGCTCGCTGGTGCTGGCCGCCGCGGAGCGGAAGGGAAACCTTCGCTACGCCGGCCGAGTTGGTTCAGGCTACTCCAGCGCCGTCGCCGAGGACCTGTGGCGCCGGCTGGAGCCCTTGCGGATCGCGGCGCCGCCGCTCGCTCAGCCACCGCCGGCCGACGTGCGCCGCAATGTGCGCTGGGTGAAACCGGCGCTGGTGGCGGAGGTGGAGTTCCGCGGCTGGACCGCCGATGGCATCGTGCGCCACGCCGTGTTCAAGGGCTTGAGACCGGAGAAGGACACCGCCGACGTGGTTCGCCCCAAACCCGCAGCCAAGAGCAAGGGCGCGCCGACCCTGCCGGTCGCCCTCACCCATCCCGATCGCGTCTTGTGGCCTTCGGCCGGCGTCACCAAGGAGGGGCTCGCCGAGTTTTACGCCGAGATCTGGCCGTGGATCGCGCCGCATGTGGTCAACCGCCCGCTGGCGCTGGTGCGCTGTCCTGGCGGCGTTGACGAGACCTGTTTTTTCCAGAAGCACGCCTGGGCTGGCATCAGCGAGCACGTCAAGCGCTCCCACGACCCCGCGGATGGCGAGGAGATCCTCACCATCGACGGCGTCGAGGGGCTCTTGTCGCTGGTGCAGTCCTCGGTGTTGGAGCTCCACGTCTGGGGCGCCACACTCACCAACATCGAAAAGCCGGACGGCATCACCTTCGATCTAGACCCGGCTCCCGATGTCGAGTGGTCCGACGTAGTGAGCGCGGCCCTGGAAGTGCGCGACCGCCTGAAGCAGGCGGGCCTTGAGAGCTTCGTCAAGACCACGGGTGGCAAGGGCCTGCACGTGTACGCGCCGCTGAAGCCGCATGCTGACTGGGCCGCCGTCAAAGACTTCGCTCACAAGCTGGCGCGGGCGATGGCCGCCGACAGCCCGGCCAAGTACCTCGCCATGGCCTCGAAAGAAGCGCGCCGCGGGCGCATCTTCGTGGATTACCTGCGCAACGGGCGCGGCGCCACCGCCGTCGCCGCCTACTCGACGCGCGCCCGCGCGGAAGCAACCGTCTCCGCGCCGCTCGCCTGGGATGAGCTGGGCCCCGAAATGCGCTCCGGCCGCTTCACCGTTGGCAATCTCCTCAACCGCCTTTCGCATCTCGCCGACCCCTGGCGGGACCTGCGCAAGAAGGCCCGCCGCCTGCCGGGCCAATGACGGCGCAGGTTGCGTGGTGCCAGATCATCGAGGAGGCGATCGATCGATCCCCACGGCGGAGCCGGCATCGCCCTCGTCTCCAAGGAGCTGCGTAGCTGGGCCGGACGCGCGGCTGAGCTACGGGCTCAGCCTTAGAGCCTTAGCCTGGCCCTTCGTTCGGCGTCGCAGTGAGGAATTTAGAACCCAACCTGGTTAGTACGACCCGCCGCGCGCGGTGCGCGAAATGATGGCCTCGGTGGCCGCATCGGGGCCGTATTCGTGCGGCGGGGACACGCTCAGCAGCTCGGTCAGCTTGGACCTCGCGCGGTTGACACGGCTCTTGATGGTGCCCACCGCGCAGCCCGAGATATCGGCCGCCTCCTCGTAGGAGAAGCCGGCCGCGCCCACAAGCACCAGCGCCTCGCGCTGGTCCGGCGGCAAGGCATCGAGCGCCTTGCGGAAGTCCTGCATGTCGAGGTGCCCCGGCTGCTCGGGGTGCACCGACAGGTCGGCTGCCCTGGCGCCGTCGCGGTCCTCCACCTCGCGCCGCCGGCGGCGACAGTCGGAGAAATAGGTGTTGCGCAGGATCGTGAACAGCCAGGCGCGCAGGTTGGTGCCCTCCTGGAAGTCGTCGATGTTGTTCCAGGCCTTGAGCAGGGTCTCCTGCACCAGGTCGTCGGCACGCTCGATATTGCCGCATAAGGAAACGGCGAACGCGCGCAAGTTCGGCACCAGGCCGAGCATTGCGTCCTTCACCGGACCAGACACGCTGCTCACCGGAGCTTCTCCTTGGTCTCCAGCTGCGCCAGCAGCGTGACGAAGCGCTCCGGCACCGGCTCGGCGGCAACGTCCGCGAAAACGTCGCGGAGCAGGCGCCCGATCTGCACCTGAACGGTGCGGTCGAGCATGGCCGGCGGCCGGTCGGGAGCTTGGCGGCGGTCTGGCGGTAGCATGGCTGCCGGCGGAACGTGGCGCTGGTTCGCACTATGCACGATGCGAAGATGCGACTGGTTTGGCGCTCCCGACGGTTTCGTTTGTTCGGTCAAAGTGTTATCGTCATCGGCCGGATCGGGTTGAGGTCCTGACAGCGGCTCGGCAGATCTGGTGTTTCCCATCCCCTTTCCCTCTCAGGCGCGCGCCAACTAGGGAGCAAACTCACTGGGTCGACAGAAGTTCCCTGCTGGAACGGCTCCTGTGCTTGGAGCGTTTTCTTGCAAGGGTCAGCTCAAACAAGGGTCAGCTTAAAGTTCAGGCGTCTCGGAGGGGCCATGTCCATTACGGAGAGAGTTAACGCGCATCTGCCGTTTCTGCGACGGTTTGCGCGCTCGGTGACGGGAAGCCAGGAGCGCGGCGACGCGGCGGTCGTATCGACCCTGGAGGCCATTATAGCCGACCCGTGCCGCCTCAATAAGGAGGGGTTGCCGCCCCGGGTAGCCCTCTACCGCGCGTTTGTCGAGGTTTTCAACGCTTCCGCCCCCGACACGGCCATGGGTTGCACCGACACTTCCGGTCATTCCGTGCTGAGGGCTGCCGAGCGCAAGTTACAGACCCTCGCGCCCAAGGCTCGGCAGGCCTTCTTGCTGGTGGCGGTGGAGGAGTTCGCACCCTCCGAGGCCGCCCGCGCCATGGGCGTGAGCGAGGCGGAGCTACAGGCCCTGATCGATGAGGCTGGCCGCGATATCGCCCGGCAGGTGGCCACCGACGTGGTGATCATCGAGGACGAGCCGCTGATCGCGCTCGATCTCGTGCAACTCGTCAATGATCTCGGGCATCGGGTCGTTCGGGTCGCGCGTACTGCCGAGCAGGCCGTGGAAGCCACCCGCGCGCTGAAGCCGGGGCTGGTGCTCGCTGACATTCACCTCGCGGACGGCAGTTCGGGCCTCGACGCTGTCAACGAGATCCTGAGCACGATCTCGATGCCCGTGGTGTTCGTGACAGCCTTCCCGCAGCGCCTGCTCACGGGCACCCGACCAGAGCCCACCTTCCTGGTGACCAAGCCGTTCCAGCCCCAGAACGTGAAGGCCATCATCAGCCAGGCTCTATTCTTTGACATCCGCGGCCGGCCCGAAGGGGCGAAAGCCAGGTAGATTGCTTGCGCCCGAAGGGAATTTCACGATCATCTAACCTTCAGGCGGGCCGAAAGGCGGGGCCGAAGCGGCGATCGCACGGTTTGCCCAGCACACCGAGTATAGGTGCAATGCGGGTTGCCAGCTTATCGCCCTCATAGAGCTGGCGCGGGCGGCCTACTGGCCCAGGGCCCGCCCTGCGGCTGGGGGCGCCAACGCCGTCGTTTTATCGGCCGGTGGCGGTGCACCGGTCACCAGCGCCGGTCCGGCCGGCGCACCATAGAGCGCCACAGCACCCCGCACGTCGCCGGGTTGGAGGGCGCGGAAGTGCTCCTCGTAGCGGTAGCCCATGATGGCGTTGGCGCCTGCCGGATGGTCGAGGCCAATGGTGTGGCCGATCTCGTGCGCCAGGGTGTAGCGCAGGTCGTAGGTCTTGAGGTCGCCATCAAAGCCAACCTTCCAGGGCTTGGTGGGGTTGAGGCACACCAGCGCCTTGGTGATGGGCTTGATCGCCTCTGGCGAATTCGTGTCGTAGAACACGTCAGCGAAGGCCCAGCCGTCGGGCTCGGTCTGGGCGCCGATCAGGATGTCAGCCGGGCCGCGCTCAGGCGCCTGCCTGAACACGACATTGGCCGCCGCCTCCCACATCCGGAAGGCCGCCGCCGCCTGGTCCTTGAGGGCCGCCAGGGGCAGCTTCGAGGCGGCCGCGAGCCCGTCGAGGCTGGTCAACCCACGGCAGTTGCGGGCGGCGG
>JAFMSC010000072.1:0-1227 GCA_017353825.1 Hyphomicrobiaceae bacterium
CCGACCGGGCCGCCGTCGGCAAGCGCCCGGTCGACGGCGCGCGCGGCATCGAGCGCGTCGGCCGCCTCCAGGGACGTGATGCAGTGGGTCAGCTCGTGGCAGGCGGCGAGGCGGCCGATGGCGGCCTTGGTCGCCTCCAGGCTGGAGACCTTTTTGGCCTTAATGGCGGCAGCGAGGGCGCATGCAGACAGGGCGGCGAGCTCGGTCATTGCTTCGCCTCGCAGATGAGCACGCGGCGGAAATCGTCGACGTCGGCATTGAACGGCAATTCCAGCGCCACGCGCCGCGCGGTCTCGGCCAGCATTGCCGCGTGCGCCTTGGCGAGCGCCCTCCGCTCCGGCGGCATCTCGAGATCGGGTGCAGGCTCATAGGCAGCCGCGGCGCCCTTTGCGATCTCGTTCGATGGATCGGCCATGGTCGCTCCTGCTAGACTTGGGTGAGCGGGGTTGCGCGTTGAGGGGCGTGCCCGCGGACAAGGGAAACCCACGAGCGAGGAGCGTCCCATGCCTTACGCCGAATCGCAAGGCGCACGCATTTACTACGAGGAGACCGGCCGCGGCACGCCGATCCTGTTCATCCACGAATTCGGCGGCGACTACCGCAGCTGGCGCGAGCAGATCCGCCACTTTGGGCGAGGCTGGCGCACCATCGCCTGGAGCGCGCGCGGCTATCCGCTCTCCGCTGCGCCGGATGACGAGAAGCTCTACGGGCAGGACTTCTTCAACCGCGACGCCATCGCCGTGCTCGACGCGGCGGGCGTGGCGAAGGCGCACATCGTGGGGCTCAGCATGGGCGGCTATACGGCGCTGATGCTGGCGGCCAAGTACCCCAAGCGTGTGATCTCATGTGTGGCGGCGGGGGCCGGTTCGGGCGCACTCAAAGCCACGCGCGCGCGCTTCATCGAGGAATCGCTGGCGAGGGCGGCGGAGTTTGAGCGCGCGGGCAGGATCGATGCCGAGGTCTATGGTCTGAGCCCGACCCGCGTGCAGCTGCAGAACAAAGACCCCGCCGGCTGGCGCACGTTCGTTGAGCATTTGGCGGAGCACCCTGCACACGCCGCCGCCAAGACGCTGCGCACGGTGCAGGCTGGCCGCGCCTCACTCTATGACCTGGAGGCCGAGCTCAAAGCGGTTACGGCACCGGTGCTGCTCCTCGTGGGCGACGAGGACGAACCCTGCCTCGACGTGAACCTCTGGATGAAACGGCTGATGCCCAGCGCGCGCCAGG
>JAFMSC010000072.1:1237-12677 GCA_017353825.1 Hyphomicrobiaceae bacterium
CCAGGCGCGGGGCACGCCATCAACCTCGAGGAGCCTGAGCTGTTCAACCAGCTGGTGGAAGCGTTCATCGCCGAGGTTGAGCGCGGCAGCTGGCGCCCGCGCGACCCGCGCGCAACAGTATAGGTGTCAGGCCCTCTGGGTCTGACACCATCCTACACCGAACATCGAGACGTGGCTTTACCCGCCGGAATTGGAGGCACAGTGTCAGACCGAAGCGGTCCGACACCTCCTCACAGGCGCGGACGGCCGCTGCCTCTGCCGAACCACACGTAGAGCATGGTTACCGTGGCGGTCAGAACCATGGTGCCGAGGATGTCCGGGCGCAAAACGAACGCGTACCACAGACTGAAGCCGTAGCTGTAGCTGCCCCGGGCCATCAGGAAGGAGTTTGCAACTACGATGACGAAGAAGACGGCCGCGGTCAGTCCCACCGGAATCAGAACCTCGACGGCCCTGCGCATTGTTGGCGGCATGTGAACCCCCATTCTTGTTCATCCGTCCTTCCGGGGCCATGCCGCGGCAATCTTGCCTGCGCCAGTCCCATACGTGGACCCCGGAGCGGTTTGTGGCCGCAACCTAAGCTGATTCGATCTGCCGGGGTTGAACGTACACTTGCAAAATAGGGGAAGCTATCGCTCCGGGTTAGATGCTGCCGGCGTCCCCTGATGAAAGACTATTTGCCACCGACCATGGGCCAACTCCAGACGGAGCTGCGCGGCTTGTAGCCCTGGGGCGCGTGAGGGAACTAAGGAAGGTGCGATAGGTCGCCAAGACGATCCCTGGCGCCAGGTGCCGAGCGCTGAACTCTGACAACAGAAGACACCTCGTTGGGTCGGAGGGCTCATGCTGAAGCGTTTCGATGATCTGGACCTTGTCGAAAATGCGGCCAGAGCTTGCGAACTCGATGAACTCTTCGGCCAGCAAGCGACCGAGCCGGTCCGCCGATCGACGAACGTCCGGTAGAAGCAGCTCTTCGTCCAGCCTGCGAATGAGGCTCGCCTAAAAGGGGTTCGTTTGCATGAGGATCAATACGTGAGCACCGCCTTAATTGCGGAGAGCTCCGCTTTGGGGTCGGCGTAGCCCTCGTAGGATTGCCCGCCGGAGCGGCGATACCAGTAGCGGGCGTTGGCGGCGTCGCCCTCGATCTTGTGCAGCACCGCGTGCAGCCAGCAGAAGATGGGATCGGCCTCATCCTGCTGCGCGATCTCGTGCGCGCCGCTCCAATGGCCATCGACCGCAAGATCGATGGCGCGGATTAGGTCCTCGCGGCTTGCCATTTCTCCCATCCTTTCGCCCGCAGCCTGCAGGCCGGGCATTGGCCGCAGCCGTAGCCCCAGGGGTGACCGCCGGTGCGGTCGGACGTGTAGCAGGTATGTGTGTGCTCGACGATGAGCTTGATGAGCGGCGCACCGCCGAGCGCGTCGGCCATGGCCCAGGTGCCGGCCTTGTCGATCCGCATGAGCGGCGTCTCGATGGCGAACGGCGTGTCCATGCCGAGCGAGAGCGACCTGGCGAGGCTCTCTAGGGTGTCGTTGCGGCAGTCGGGATAGCCCGAGTAGTCCGTCTCGCACATGCCGCCCACGAGCGTGCGGATACCGCGCCGGTAGGCCAGCGCCGCCGCGTAGGTGAAGAACAGGAGATTGCGCCCCGGCACAAAGGTATTGGGCAGGCCGGCCGCGGTCATCTCGAAGGCGGCGTTGCGTGTCAGCGCCGTATCGCTGATCTGGCCCAGCGTAGCCAGATCGAGCACATGGTCCTCGCCGAGCCGCGCGCCCCATTCAGGATAGACGGCAGCCAGCGCCTCCCGCACCACGCTGCGCTTGGCAAGCTCCACCGCGTGCCGCTGGCCATAGTTGAACCCTACGGTCTCGACACGCGGATAGCGCTCCAGCGCCCAGGCCAGGCAGACCGTGGAGTCCTGCCCACCGGAAAACAACACCAGGGCCGATTTTTCGCTCATTGCTTCTTGGTTCGCGGCCGGTTGGTTCACGGCCGGTTCCGACCAGAGGCGGCCATTTCCTCGAGTCTAGCGCTCGCAGCGGTTGGCGCAAGCGGGCGTCGAAGCCGCAGGTGCCGAGCAAGCCACACGCCGGCGCGGCGCCGGGGCGGTGATCTGCCAGCAGGGCGCGTCCGATCGGCCAACGAGAATTGCGGTCATCGTGGGGCACGCGGGGGTGCCGCTCGGCGTCTCGCAGCGAGCACGTCTGCGCATGCGCGACACCCGGCGGGTTTTCGCCGCTACCGAGCGCTGCTAGATTGACCTTAGGAACGGCCCCTTGGGCGGCCCTGCCGCGCTTTCACAAGAACCGAGCTTCCCATCCGAGGAGAACCCCAATGATCCACGAACTGCGGACCTACACCGTGAAGCAGGGCTCTCTGCCGGAGATGATCAAGAACTCGAGCACCATCTCGCGCGAGATCCGTGGTGACAACTACGGCAAGCTTGAGGGCTATTGGGCAACGGAGATCGGGCCGCTCAACCAGGTCATGCACCTGTGGACCTACACAGACCTCAACGAGCGGGCGCGGCTCAGGGCCGAGCTGGCCAAGAACGAGCGCTGGGTCAAGGAATACACGCCCCTCAACCGGGCCATCCTGGTGCGCCAGGATATCCGGCTCCTGAACCCAGTGGTGGGCCCGGTGGTGCCGACCGGGTCGCCCAACGTCTACGAGTTCCGCAACTACCGCACCAAGCCCGGCGCGGTGCGCCAATGGGCGGGGCTGATGCAGAAGGTCCTGCCCATACGCGAGAAGTATTCCAAGATCGTCGGGTTGTGGATCACCGAGGCCGGCCAGCCTAACGAGGTATGCCACATCTGGGTCTACAAGGACCTCAACCACCGCGCCCAGGTGCGCGCTGCCGCGGTGGGCGACCCGGAGTGGCAGGCCTTCCTCAGGGACTCCGGGCCGCTCCTCGATGAGATGCACTCCACCATCATGGTGCCAGCTCCCCACTCGCCGATGAAGTAGGCCGCGGCGTCAAGCCCCGGCGAATGCCTGGCGAATGCCTGGGCGAATGCTGGGGCCGGGACGCCCGCTCTGGCGGCGAGCGGCGCGGCTTGAGGCGATTTGCGCAGCCGACGCGCCCGTTGTATTTCCCGGCGATGGCACGTGGAATTGGGCGTGAACGCCCAGACCTTCGCTGATGAGCGCATCGGTCGAGACCATCGAGGTTGCCAGCGACGAGGCCGGCCTGCGGCTGGACCGCTGGTTCCGCGCGCACTTTCCGGAGGTGGGTTACACCTACCTGCAGAAGCTCCTCCGCTCAGGTCAGGTGCGGGTGGACAGCAGGCGCACGACGGCCAATGCGCGCCTGGAGGCTGGTCAGCACGTGCGCGTGCCGGCGGTGGTGCGCCAGCCGCCCAAGGCAGGACCCTCGGTAGCGCCGCCGCTGGGGCTATCCAAGGCCGACCGCGACTTCATCGAGCGGCTGATCCTCTTCGAGGACGAACACGTTATGGTGCTCAACAAGCCATTTGGCATCGCCGTGCAGGGCGGCACCGGCACGAAGCGCCACATCGACGGACTGTTGGCCGGCATGGCCGACCGCTTCGGCGGGCGCCCACGCCTGGTGCACCGGCTCGACCGCGACACCACCGGCGTGCTTTTGGTTGCCAAGCACCGCGACGCGGCGGCGAGGCTTGGCCGCATCTTCCAGACCCGCGCGGCAGCCAAGACCTACTGGGCGCTCGTGAAGGGCGTGCCGAAGCCGCCGCAGGGCAGGATCGAGGCGGCGCTGGTAAAGGCGGCAGGCCCCAACGGCGAGGATCGCGTGCGCAAGGCGTTGCCCGGCGAGCAAGACAAGGCCATGCACGCCACCACGCACTATTGCGTGATCGACCGCGTGGCCCACAAGGCCGCCTGGGTCTCGCTGAAGCCTGTAACGGGCCGTCAACACCAGCTGAGGGCCCACATGGCCCTGATCGACCACCCCATCGTCGGCGACAACAAGTACGAAGGCGACAAGGCGCTGGCCGATAGCGGCATCGACAAGAAGCTGCATCTCCACGCGCGGCGGCTCGTCATTCCGCACCCGGTGGCGGGAGCGCCCAAGATCGACGTCACCGCGCCGTTGCCCGAGCACATGCGCAAGACGTGGCAGATGCTGGGGCTTGATGCGGATCGTTACGATGCAGACCGGGAGGAAGACTGACACTGGTCTCCCGGCCGATCACGGGGGGCGCCTCGACAAGCGTCCCGCCCGGCAGCTGTCGAGCTGATCGGACGCCGTTGGCTCAGTTGCGCTCGCTGTGCGTGCTGAGGTGATGCGAATTCGGGCGCTACGCTCCGTGTAAAATCGATACGAACAGACCCCCTACCTAGCCGATCGCGAGGAGGCGGTCTTGGCCATCGTGCTCGCTCCCGTCTTGGACTCAGGTCTTGGTTTCAGATCGTGGTTTCGGGTCTGGTTTCAGGTCTTGGTCGATGCTCACCCGTGGGTCTTCGAACGCCGGTACTTGCCGCGCGGAAGCTGGTCTTGTGCGTCGTGAGGTTGCCTTCCGCTCGTGCGTCGCATTCGAATTCATCGCTTCCCGGATCACGGATACCATTACCGAAAAGCAAGGCGGTTTCTCCGGAGGCGTGCTAGTGTTAGCTTAAGTTGCGATCTTCGTCGGCTGAAAGAACATCCGTAGCCACATGATCGTCGCCATTCTCAACGGCATCCTCGCCAGCGGGCAACAGGAGGTCTGCGCATGACGGCAGCGCCGAAGCGGTTCTACCGGGCAGCGTCGGTGGAGGGCACGGCAGCAGGCTTCCGCGTGCTGCTCGACGGCAGGCCCGCGCGCACGCCGGCGCGGAAAGAGGTGGCGGTGCCAAGCCGGCCGCTGGCCGAGGCGCTGGCAGCCGAGTGGGCGGCGCAGGCCGATGAAATCGACCCTGCCAGCATGCCGCTGTCGCGGCTCGTCAACTCGGCGCTGGATGGCGTGACCGGCTGCGAGGCCGAGGCGCGCGCCGAGATCGTCAAGTACGCGGGCAGCGATCTTGTCTGCTACCGCGCTGCGGCGCCGCATGAAGGGGAGCTGGCGCGCCGCCACGCGGAGGCCTGGGACCCCGTTCTGGCGTGGGCGCGCGCGGAGCTCAACGTGCACCTGCGCGTCGGCCAGGGGATCTTTCCCGTGGCCCAGCCGCGGGCGGCAACGGCGACCATCCAAGCTATTCTGGCGGGCCTTAACCCGCTCGCCCTGACGGCGCACCACGTGATGACCACGCTGACGGGCTCGGCGCTGCTGGCGCTGGCGCATGGCCGAGGCCGGCTGACCGCGGAGGAGGCCTGGGCCGCGGCGCACATCGATGAGGATTGGCAGATCAGCCAGTGGGGCGAGGATGCAGAGGCCAAGTCGCGCCGCAAGCGCCGCTGGGGCGAGATGCAGGCGGCGAGCCGGCTGCTGCAGCTGCTCGGGTGAAGTTTGCGGGTAGAGGGCAGAACCTTACGACGCGCGGCCGCCCTGATAGCAGCTCCACAACTCAATGGGGACGTCGCTCTCGTCCCACACGCCGACCAGGATGCCCTTCAGCTGGGACTTGCCGCGCGCGGCCGCGATCTCGGCGTCGGAGCGGGTGGTGCGCTGTGATAGGCGCAGGCCCCAATCGGCCAGCTCTGCCGAAAGACGGCGGCGCTCGTCCTCGTGGGCGGGGTCGGCGCCTAGGTCGGTGAGTTCCTGCGGGTCGTTGACGAGGTCAAAGAGCAGCGGGCGGTAGCGGGGCGCGTGCACATATTTCCAGCGCATGTCCGCCGCCATGAAAAGGCGCGCGTCGCGCGGCTCCACGCCGAGTTTCTCGGCCACCGGCAGCATGGCATAGTCGTACTCGCTGAAGACGGAGCGCCGCCATAGAGCCGGCGCGCGGCCGTGGAGGAACGGAACCAACGACCGGCCCTCGAGCCGGTGCGACTGCGCGCGCCAGTCGGCACCGAGCGCCTCCAGGAAGGTGGGCACCAGGTCGATGGCCTCGACGAGCGCGTCGCACGCCGTGCCACGGGTTGCGTCGGCCTCCGGCGACGGGTCGCAGACGATGAGAGGGATCTTGGCGGACGGGTCGTGGAACAGGTCCTTCTCGCCAAGCCAATGGTCGCCCAGGTAATCGCCGTGGTCGGAGGTGAAGACGATAAGCGTGTTGGCGAGCAGCCCGCGTGCCTCCATGAACTGGAATAGCAGGCCGAGCTGGTCGTCGATCTGCTTGATGAGGCCCATATAGACGGGCACCACCTCGGCCCGCACCTGGTCGCGAGAGAAGACGCGGGCAACGCGCAGGTCCATGAACGCGCCGTAGACCGGGTGGGGATCGGCGCGCTCCGCTTCACTGCGGACGGCCGGCAGAACGTGCGCGGCGCCGTACATGGCGTTGTAGGGTGCCGGAGCGATATAGGGCCAGTGCGGCTTGATGTAGGACAGGTGCAGGCACCAGGGCGTGTTGCTGTCGGAGCCCATGAACTCCATGGCCCGGCGCGTCATGTAGGGCGTCTCGGAGTCCTCCTCGGCCACGCGCGCGGGCTTGCGGGCGTGGCGCATTGCCCAAGCCGAGACCAGCGAACCGTCCTCGGCCTCGGCGGCGTTGGCCCAGTCGTGCCAGGGGTTGTCGCCAGGGTAGCCCTTGTCGTTGAGGTAGCGGTTGTAGCGTGGGATTTGCGGGTCGTAGCGCCCGGCCGGCCCTACCGCATGCAGGCCGTCATCGCGCTCGTAGGGGTCGAAGCCGCACTCCGACACGCGCACGCCGATGAGGGACCGGGGGTCAATGCCAAGGCGTTCCATCCCCTCCCAATCAGCACGCATATGGGTCTTGCCGACCAGGACAGTCTTTACCCCTAAGGGGCGCAGGTAGTCGCCCAGGGTCATTTCGCCGACCTTGAGCGGAACGCCGTTCCAGGTGGCGCCGTGCGAGGCCACGTAGCGGCCGGTGTAGAAGCTCATGCGCGAGGGCCCGCACACGGGAGACTGCACGTAGGCCCGGGTGAAGCGCACGCCGCGCGCGGCGAGCGCGTCGATGTTGGGCGTGGCAAGGTGGGGGTGGCCGGCGCAGGACAGGTAGTCCCAGCGCAGCTGGTCGCACATGATGAAGAGGAGGTTGCGGGCCGTCACGGAGGTCCTCGGACGCAGGGCTTAGAACATCTCGAAGTACTCGCGCTGCTCCCATTCCGTCACTTCGATCTGGAAGCGGGCGATCTCGGCCTCCTTGATGGTGAGGAGGTAGTCGACGAAGTCCGCACCAAGCGCCTCGCGGAAGAAGGCGTCGCCGCGCAGCGCCGCCACCGCCTCTGCCAGGTTCTTGGGCAGAAATTCCGCGTCGGCATCATAGGGCGTGTCCGCCGAGCGGCCGGGATCCAGGCGGCGCTCCAGGCCGTCTAGTCCTGCCAGCACCTGGCTTGCCATGTAGAGGTAGGGGTTGGCGGCGGGTTCGCCGACGCGGTTTTCGATCCGCGTAGCCGGATCGCCAACGCCGCCCAGCACGCGCACCATGACGCCGCGGTTGTCGTGGCCCCAGATGGCGCGGTCTGGCGCCAGGGAGTGCGGGCGGAAGCGCTTGTAGCCGTTGAGCGTTGGCGTGGTGAACACGGCAGCGGCGCGGGCGTGTCTGAGGAGGCCGGCCAGGAAGTGGCGGCCGGTGTCGGAGAGCTGCTCCCCGTCCCGCGCCGGCGTGAAGGCGTTGGCGCCGGTTTTGCGGTCCTTCAGCGACTGGTGCAGGTGCCAACCTGACGACATGACGTTGGGAATACGCGGCCGGCACATGAAGGTGGCATGCAGGCCGTGGCGCCGGCAGATCTGCTTCACCGCGCTGCGGAACAGCACCATGGCATCGGCAGGCTCCAGACCGGACTGCGCGCGAAGGGTGAACTCGCACTGGCTGGGACCGAACTCGCATTCCACCGAGCGCAGCGGCAGGCCAAGGGCCAAAAGATCGGTGCGGATCAGCTCCACCGCAGGCTCCAGCTGGTCGAAGCGCAGCTCGGAGAGATACTGGTAGCCCTGGGTGAGGATCGAGACCAGCGGCGGCTTGCCGGGCTGGCCCGACTCCTCGGGCCAAATGCGGTCGGATTCCAGCCGGAAGACATGGAACTCCACCTCCAGGCCAGCGACATAGTCAAATCCCGCTGCGGCCAGCCGCTCGAGCGCGCGCCGGTAGATGTGGCGCGTGGCATAGGGCACCGGCAGGCCGTCTGGGAGATAGACATCGGCCAGCAGCCAGCCGGTCTTGTGTGCCCAGGGCAGCACGCGAAAGGTCAACGGGTCCGGTACCATCACCACGTCGCCCGCCCCTTCGAAGGCCGCGATCCCGAACCCGCCGCCGGCACTCCACACAGGAAATACCGTCCTGTTGGCCGTGTCCTTAGCAAACAGCGAGCTCGTGATGCTGACACCGGTGCGGAACGTTGCCGCCATCTCGCCCGCCGCTAGTGCTTTGCCCCGCAACAGCCCGTGCTGGTCTGGGAAGGCCACGCGCACCACCTCCAGCCCCTGCTCCTGGGTCAGGCGCAGGACGCCGGCCGCCGCCTCATTCTGCTCGGCTGACCAGAGAGCGAAGCGTTCAACGAAGCTCATGCGGTAAGGCTCAGACGGTTGATGGTTCAACCTACGCGCAGGGCGCGGCAGCGTCTATGTCTCCGTCGAGCCTGAAATTTACCCCGTGTTTGCCGTGTTTTTGTTGCAGCATGAAGCGCCTTCGGGCAGACGCAGCGAGGGGCACGCGGCGTCTTTTCTTGAGCGGCGCATGGCGCTAGAAAGACACCCGCCACAAGAGCATAGGCGACCGATTACCCCCGAATTGAGGACGGCACACGATCCCCATGGTTCGCGCTGGAGTAGTGTTGGTATCGTTGGTGCTTCTGTCGTCTCACGCCCAAGCCCAGGGCAAGCGAACGGACGCGTCGGGCGAGGGCGCACGGTCGTTGCGCGACTGTGGCGGCTGCCCGGAGATGGTCGTCGTGCCCGCCGGCGAGTTCCTGATGGGTTCGCCGGAGAGTGAGGTGGGCCGCAGCAGCAACGAGGGCCCCCAGCACAAGGTGACGATGCGCTCTTTCGCCATGGGCAAGTACGAAGTGACCTTTGCCGAATGGGATGCCTGCGTTGCCGAAGGGGGCTGCAAGCACAAGCCCAGCGACGAGGGCTGGGGCCGCGGCCGGCGGCCGGCGATCAACGTTTCCTGGCGTGATGCAACGGAATTCGCCGCGTGGCTTGCGCGCAAGACCGGCAAGCCCTACCGGCTGCCCACGGAGGCGGAATGGGAGTACGCGGCACGCGGCATCACCGACGCCTCGGCGCCGCATCCGCCGTTCTCGACGGG
This sequence comes from Hyphomicrobiaceae bacterium, assembly GCA_017353825.1. GTDB lineage: Bacteria > Pseudomonadota > Alphaproteobacteria > Rhizobiales > Hyphomicrobiaceae > AWTP1-13. Next base: position 10,514 of record JAFMSC010000072.1, read on the forward strand.
CGCCACAATCAACTACCAGCAGGCCAACTACGATGCGAATTTCGTCTACGGTGGCGGTAAGATGGGGATCTTCCGCCAGAGGACCGTCGAGGTTGGCACCTTCCGGCGCAACGCGTTCGGGCTGCACGACATGCACGGCAACGTATGGGAATGGGTGCAGGACTGCTACCACGACAGCTACCAGGGTGCGCCCACCGACGGGTCGGCCGTGGTAGGGGGCGACTGCAGCCTGCGCATCCTGCGCGGCGGGTCGTGGAACTATTTCCCCCAGCTTCTGCGTTCAGCCTATCGCTATGCGACGGCTCCCGAAGTCCGTCTCGACATGGTAGGCCTGCGCGTGGCGCGCTCACTCTAGCCTCCACGGGTCCATTCACGGTTCCACTCAGGTCGATTCAAGGAGCTTGCCGTGTCGTCGAAGCTGCAGTGCAAGATGGCTCCCCGATTTCGCTGGTGGAAACAGGGTGCGGGCAGGGCCGGCGCATGGCTGATCGGCGCCGGGGGGCTGGCGGCAGGTTTGGTGGCGCTGAGCATGGAGGCGGGCCACGCCCAGGGCGGTCGGGGAAGGTCCGACCCGGCGGGCAAGCCGATCTTGGCGGTCGTGTCGCTCAGCGACCAGCGCGTGTCGATCTACACCTCTGAGGGCAAGATCCTGGAGGCGCCGGTGTCGACCGGCCAAACCGGCTACGAGACGCCGGCCGGCATTTTCACCATCGTGCAGAAGGAGGAGGACCACTACTCCAATCTCTATGAGGACGGCGAGATGCCGTTCATGGAGCGAATCACCTGGACCGGCATCGCGCTGCACGCGGGCAACCTGCCCGGCCATCCCGCCTCGCACGGCTGCGTGCGGATGCCCATGGCGTTTGCCCAGCAACTCTACGGGATGACCGACCTTGGCATGCGGGTGCTGATCGTGCGCGAGGACATGCGGCCAAGCGATATCGCCCGGCCGGCCATGTTCAGACCCAAGCCGGTACCTCGGGAGCTGGTGGTGGCGGCGCAGCGCAGCACCAAACTTGCCGCCCTTACATCGGGGGGCGACTTCGTGCCGGGCTCGGCCGCCCACATACAACTCCTGCAGTGGGCCGCCGCGGAGAGGATCGCGGAGCTGGAGGCGGCGGTGAGGCAGCAGCGCACTACGCGCACGACCGCCGCCCGGAGCGCCTCGGAAGCGGTGGCTGCTGGGCGGGTGGTGCGGTCGCTGGAGGCGGATCTCTCCAGGGCGGAAAGCGCGCTCAAGGATGCCGACGGGCGGCTCGAGAAGGTCACCGCACCAGATACCGGGCAGCAGGAGGATGCCGCCAGGGCGAAGGCGCAGGCCAAGTTCGAAGAGCTGCAAGGCACGCTGCAGGCCGCCAAGGCGAAGGCGGCGGCCAGGGTCGAGGAGCTTCAGGCCAAGCTGAAGGCTGCCAGAGTACAGGAGGAGGCCAGGCGCGAGGCGGCGCAGCGCGCCGAGGAGGAGGCGAAGGGCGCCGCGGAGGCCAAGGACCGCGCCACCCAGGCAGCCCAGGAGGCGAAGCTCAGGACGTTTCCGGTCTCGGTGTTCGTCAGCCGCAAGATGCAGCGCCTCTATGTACGCAAGGGCAACATGCCCGTATTCGAGGCGCCCGTGACGATCCGTGACCCGCAGGCACCCATCGGCACCTTCGTCTTCACCTCCATCGACCCAGGCACGGCGGGCGAGATGCGCTGGAACGTGGTGGCCATGTACCGCAACCCGACGAACATCGAGCCGGCGTCCAACGTCCAGCCCCGCCGCGGCGCGCGCAATCCGCCGACGCCTACCGACGTCGGGGCGGCCGCCGCGGCGCTCAACCGGATCGCGCCGACGCAGGAGGCGCTCGATGTCATCTCCGAGGTCGTGCTGCCCGGCTCGTCCCTTATTATCTCCGACGAGGGCCCCAGCCACGAGACGGGCAAGGATACGGACTTCGTGGTGGTGATGAGCGACGATCCGCAGGGCGCTTTGAAGATCCGCCAGCGCGAGCCGGGGCTGATGGATGGGTTCGACAACTGGCCACCTTGGGCCCGCGGCTCATCGGGCAAATCGCCCTTCGGCGACTCGTTCCCCATGTGGAAATGGTGAGGTCTTTACTCCGCGCACGCTTGTCATATCGGCCCTGGGCGAAGCGCGAGGGCTGGGACCCGGGGGCCAGGGACAAAG
>JAFMSC010000385.1:0-1729 GCA_017353825.1 Hyphomicrobiaceae bacterium
GGCTTGTCCATGAGCTGCGCGGCCAGCAGGCGGCTGGCGCGCGCCGGCAGGCCGGACTTGCCCGTGACGGCCGCCGCGGTCTCGCCACCGAACGCCCTTCTCAGCGCCACCGCCGCCAGTGCCTGACGCAGGCGCGCCGGCGTGAACGCCCCTTTGATCTGCAGCCCGTAGGCATGAATGAGGATCGCGGCGCGCAACCCGTCCACGGTTGCCAACGCAGCAAGGCGCTTGGCCGACGCCTTGGCCACCTTGTGCTGGCCCAGCGCCTTGGCGATCAGCCACTCGCTGCATGCCTTCTCCCAGGTAAGCGGAGCGGTGGCGGCAACGCCCAGGAACCTAGCGGCCACCCTGGCGCCGGCCGTGGTGGCGGCGAAGCCCCCCGGCTTGGGAGCGATGAGCCTGGTGGCCGAGAGGACCTCGAGCCCGCCCTCGACGGTTGCGCGCCAGCGCGAGGCCGGCATCTGCGCTCCGGCGAATACCGACAGGTCGGCGGCGATCTCGCCCTTGTCGACAGGGCGCGCGGCGCCAGCGATGCGGACCAGTACGAGATGTCCGAGCAGGTCCTCGCCCCCAGCGTTGGCGGGCGGCAGCTTGTCTGCGACCTTATGCACTCCTGGCCTCCTTAGTACAACCAGGCAACCGCTTGGCGCCCCTGACGGCGCGGCGGGCGAACTCGCAGCGTCCCCGGATGCACGAATCACCGGAGGCATGCGTGCCATGTTGCGGAAGTTCGCCAAGAAACCAAGAGGCTTGAAACGGAAGCCGCTCGCCGGCTGCGCATTGAGGCTCTAATCCGGTGAGATCGTCACGTCCAATCCTCAGGCGTTGTTCGGCCTAACTAACGTCATGATCGTGTTGTGGTATTGCAAGCGGTGAGACTGCAGCACGAAGCTGCCGGGGAGGCGGTCAGCCGTCTGGGACACACACGCATTGGAAGGGGTGCCGATCAGGTCGCCGCGAGGGTGTATGGCGTTTGGTCGTCTGCTCGACGGCCAGGCGGGAGGCGTGCCGCCCGGACCCAGCATTAAGGAGTGCTTAACGGGTGCGGGCCACCATCGGCCCACCCACGGGACGCTCATCCTCGGGGGAGTTCGCATGCGTCACGTCGTGTTGCCCGGTGTACTCTCGCTCTGCCTGGCCGGCTGCGGCATGGTTAGCTACTCGCTGACGGCCGACCTGCCCTCCTCTGGTCAGCCGACCGAGACGAGGCCGCCCCGTACGCGCACGGCCGATGCCTCGGGCGCCATCCCGAAGATGGCCGCCGCCACCACGTACGACAAGGCCCCCAAGGGCAGCTACGAACGGGCCCCAGCCGGCGCGCTGGCCGCGCGCGACTATACCAACACGCGGCTCGACTCAGAGCAGGCGCGCGACCTCGTCAACGCCTTTCGACGGGAGAACGGGCTGCGCCCCCTGAAGCTGCAGCCGGCCCTCACAGAAGCAGCGCGCGCCCACTCTCGCGACCTCGCCAAATGGGACCGCATCTCGCATTTCGGCTCCGACGGCTCCAACCCGTGGGACCGGGTCAAGCGCGCTGGCTACAGTGCCAGGCTGGCGGCGGAGAACGTGGGCACCGGCCAGGCCAGCCTCGACGAAGTGATGAAGGGCTGGGAGGCAAGCGCCGGCCACAAGAAGAACCTTCTCATTCCCGACGCCGAGCACATGGGGATCGCCCTGGTGCAGGACCCCAAGACCGAGTTCAAGACGTTCTGGACCCTGGTCATGCGCC
>JAFMSC010000385.1:1739-4452 GCA_017353825.1 Hyphomicrobiaceae bacterium
CATCGCCTCGCCGCAGTGATGCGGGTGCCCACGGCGCTTATGCCGTGGAACGAGCCGACTAGTCCCTCCGACCGGCCTACAATCTCTCCGGATGGCGCCGGGGCTCCCCGATCGCGACGAGGCTGGCGGGAGGTGCTATCGGGCGTGTCGGCTGCGGGCAAGCGGACCGGTGCGCCTTTGGGGTCCACGCCGGTAGCCACCTCCGGCTGGTCCGACGCCTTGCGCCCAGTTGTTGCCGATGAGGGGCGTGATCCCACGCCGGAGGCCTTTGACACGACGCGGTCGCTGGCGCCTGTCGTATCGGTGCCCTTGGCTTGGTGATGCTCCCGCTGTTCTTGCCTTGGACGTGGCTGTGGCTCTCGCCCAGGGCATGGTTGCAAACGAGCGTTCGCCCGGGCGTCGTCGGGCCGATGTGCTCCTCCAGCGACAGGCCGGCTGCCACGCTCAAGAGCATGGCGTGCCCGATTGGCACCATCAATCATTCATTTCTCGAAGTCGGTCGTGGCGCCGCAGTTGTGGCGCCGCCGTCGTGAGGCCGCATGGGCCGTCTCCGGGGTCATGACCGACGGGGACAACCTGCAGGTAAAGACCCACAGTTCCGCGTTGACGCCAGGCTGCATGCGGCGCGCCACTGTGCCACACGAGACTATGGCGGCTAGTCGTCGTCCGCGGCGGGGGCCTTCTTGGCGGCTGCGGCCTTCTTGGCCGCGGCGGCTACCATCCCGCGCTTGGCCTTCTTGGCGCGCGCCACAACGCGGCGCCGCATGGTGCCGCACGCCCACGAGATGACGTGCCGACGGATGCTGACCGGGCCCTTGGCGTCGGCGGCGAGCGGCAGCGTGTCGAGGTTCTCAGTGCCGAACAGCGTCTTCCAGCCCAGCGTCTGGAATCCGTGCTCCAACAGATTGGCGGCGCGCGCGCTGCGGTTGCTGCCGGTCGTCTCGCCCAACACGACCGCCACCAGCTTCTGACCGTCGCGGCTGGCGCTGGCCACGAGATTGTAGCCGCTGTCGCAGATGAAGCCGGTCTTCATGCCGTCGGCTCCCTCGTAAGTGTGCAGCAGCGGGTTGTGGTTGCGCAGCACGCGCTTGCCCACGCGCATCTCCTCCATCGACCACAGGTGCGCGTAGTTTGGAAAATCGCGCACCACAGCGGTCGTGAGCCTAGCAAGGTCGCGCGCGGTCGAGACCTGTTCCGGCGCCGGCAGACCATTGGCGTTGACGTAGTTGGTGCGCGTCATGCCGAGGCGCTTGGCGGTGGCGTTCATGCGCTGCGCGAACGCCTGCTGCGTGCCATCCACCGCCTCGGCCAGGATGATGGCAGCGTCGTTAGCCGACTTGACGATCAGCGCCTGCAGGGCCGTCTCGACCGTGATCTCGGCGCCCACCGGCAGACCGAGGTGGCTCGGCGGCTGGCTGTGGGCGAACTCGGAGACCTTGATCTTGTCTTGCAGCCTGATCCTCCCGTCCTTCAGCGCCTCGAACACGAGCAGGGCGGTCATGATCTTGGTGAGCGAGGCTGGATACCACTGGTCGTCCTGGTCCTCGGCGTAGAGCACCCGGCCGTTGGCCGGGTCGAACAGCAGCGCGGGGCCGGCGGTGGCCGGCGATAGCGCGACCGCGGAAGCTATGACGACCGACAGCACCTTCGAAGCGCGCATCTTGCCATCCCACTCAACTCACGCGCTCCGACGGCCTACCTGCCTCCGTCAGTGCGCCGCTTCGTCCCGCACGCAGGCCGCACCGGCCCACGGGACGCCTCGCCCGAGACCTGGGGAGTGGCCGGCGGGGCCGTCTTTCGGTCGGCCAGGGCGGGCGGAGCCTAACGTCGGCGCGGGGGCTCGTCCAGTTGCGATGGCGCGGCCCCGCGCGACCAATTCCTCCGAGTAAGCTTCCGGGCCGCAGTCAAGGACGGTTGGTCGGCAACTGCAGTCAGGTCCGTCGCGTATGGGCTGGGGCCGAAATATGGCGCGCGCCGACGCAACTCAGCTGCATGGTAACGAGTTTTGCGCCTGTCGGGCTGCGTAGACTTGCGTGCCCGATGGTCGGGACGCCCCGATCAGGTGCGGGCGGCGCTGGCGTCGGCGCGGATGCGCTCGACCATAGAGAAGAAGCCGTTGGAGCGCTGCGGCGTGAGATGCTCGGAGAGGCCCAGTTCGGCGAACACTGCCCGGGCGTCGGCGGCCAGGATATCCTGGGGTGTCCTGCCCTGCACGAGCGCGAATAGCACGGCCACCAACCCGCGCACGATGTGGGCATCACTGTCGCCCTGGAACTCCAGCACTGGAGCGGCGGCACCGTTGCGCTTCACCGCGCTCGCCAGCCACACCTGGCTCACGCAGCCGCGCACCTTGTTGGCGTCCGTGCGCAGCGCGTCCGGGAACGGCGGCAGGCCTCGCCCTAGCTCGATCAGGTACCGGTAGCGGTCCTCCCACTCGTCCAGCAGCGCGAAGTCGGCACGGATGGTCTCGATCGTCATCGCTCGGGTTTCAGGTTCCAGGGGGCCAGGCGTCAGGGCCGACTTGGCCGTCCAATCCCCATGACGATTGCCATCACAATTCCCGTGACAACCCGACAATCGCCATGATAATCGCCATCACCGGCCCCCTTCACCCATTCCATATGGCCTCGGATGGGGGCCATGCAAGCCGGGGGCCCTTCGAGTTCGCTTTCGGCCCTCTTAGGGACGCGCGGGCCCGCGCCAGGGGGGGTGG
>JAFMSC010000073.1 GCA_017353825.1 Hyphomicrobiaceae bacterium
GCGTTGAATGTCCGGGGATCATGAGGAAGAGCCATGCAGATCGGCGTCGTAGGGCTGGGGCGCATGGGCGCCAACATCGCGCGACGGCTGATGCGCAACGGCCACTCCTGCGTGGTGTGGGACCGCGATCCGCAGCCTGGCCGGCAGCTGGCGGGCGAGGGCGCGCTGGCGGCGGCAGGCCTGCCCGAGCTGGTGCGTGCGCTGGCTCCGCTGCGCGCCGTCTGGATCATGCTGCCGGCCGGCCCTGCCACCGAGGCTACCGTCGCCGACCTTGCGGTGCTGCTGGCACGGGATGACACCATCATTGATGGCGGCAACACATTCTGGAAGGACGACATCCGCCGGGGGCGCGAGCTTGCCGCCCTCGGCCTAAATTACGTGGACGTGGGTACCTCCGGCGGGGTTGCGGGCCTGGAGCGCGGCTACTGCCTGATGATCGGTGGCGAGAAGCCTGTCGTCGAGCGGCTCGATCCCATTTTCAGCGCGCTGGCGCCGGGCAAGGGCAGCATCCCCGCGACACCGGGCCGGGAGGGGCGCGACCACCGTGTCGAGAAGGGCTACCTGCACGCGGGGCCGAGCGGGGCGGGGCACTTCGTCAAGATGGTCCACAATGGCATCGAGTACGGCATGATGCAGGCCATCGCCGAGGGCCTCGACATCTTGAAGCACGCCGGATCGCCGAAGCTGCCGAAGGAGATGCGGCTCGCCATTGACGTGGCCGGCGCGGCAGAGGTGTGGCGGCGCGGCAGCGTCATCACCTCCTGGCTGCTTGATCTGACGGCGGCCGCGCTGGCCGAGGACGCCGAGCTTGCCGCCTACGCGGGCCATGTGGAGGATTCCGGGGAGGGCCGCTGGACCGTGCAGGCGGCCATCGAGGAGGCGGTGCCGGCGCAGGTGCTCACCTCGGCGCTCTATGCGCGCTTCCGCTCGCGCCAGGAGCACACGTTTGCCGAGAAGGTGCTCTCCGCCATGCGCGAGGGCTTCGGCGGGCATGTGGAGCCCAAAGTGCAGCGTGATGGGGAGCCTGGCCAGCCATGACGCATCCCGAGCCCAACGACCAGGCGCCGCTGGTGATCGTGCTGATGGGGGTATCAGGCTCTGGCAAGAGCACGGTCGGCGCCGAGTTGTCGCGCAGACTGGGCTGGCCGTTCCGGGACGCCGACAGCTTCCATCCCGCCGCCAACATTGAGAAGATGAGCCGGGGAATGCCGCTCACAGACGCGGACCGCTGGCCATGGCTCGATGCGATCGCCGCCTGGATCGACGATCGGCTCCGTTGCGGCACACCGGGCATCGTGTCCTGCTCGGCGCTGAAACGTGCCTATCGCCGGCGCATCCTCGGGGGTCGAGGCCGCGTGCGCCTCGTCTATCTCAAGGGGGAGATGGGTTTGATCGCGGCGCGCCTTGCCACCCGGACGGGCCACTTCATGCCCGCGGGGCTGTTGGCAAGCCAGTTCGAGGCACTCGAGGAGCCGCAGCCTCAGGAGCGGGCTGTGGTCGTCCCCATTATCGAGCCCCCGCCCTGCATTGCCGCGACCATCATCACCGAAGCTTGGCTGGGCGGCTAGGGGAGGGTGAGATGGCCGTCAGCGAGAGCCTTATCGCCCTGCTGCAGGAGCAGCTGGAGCCGCTCGGCCGGATCACGTTTCGGCGCATGTTCAGCGGCGCCGGCGTCTACTGCGATGGCGTGATCTTCGGCCTCATCCTGCGCGACACGCTCAACTTCAAGGTCGACGACGGCAACCGCGCCGCCTACGAGGCCGAGGGCAGCGAGCCCTTCAGCTACCAGACCAAAGGCAAGACCCGGCAGGTCAGCGCATATTGGCGCGTGCCCGAGCGCCTGTTCGACGAGCCCGACGAGATGGTCGAATGGGCGCGCGCGGCACTGAGCGCAGGACGGCGCGCTGCGGCCGACAAGAGGCCGACAAAGCGCCGCCACAGCCCGCGCAAGCCGCGCCAGACGTAGGTTGGGCGAGCCCGGCGAGGTCAGGCGCCGCCGGCCTGGGCAGGCTGAACCCGGGCACGGATGACCGTATACATACCGGGTCTGCCACCGGCTTTCGCCGGCGTTGACCCACCTAACGTCGTGCGCCGCGGGCGGCGGCGCAATCGTGCCGGGCGCCAGCCGGGCAATGGCCAAGCCGAGCGACGTGGCACATGACAGCTCCGGGACAGCTCCGGGACAGCGCGGGATGCGACGTTGAGCGCCCGATCGCCGCGTCTTTTGTGATGACGCCCCGAGTGGTCCAACCTAGTATGCCGCCGCCGCGGGTCGATGCGGCAAGAGAACGAGCAAGCCAGAAGCACAGGCGGAGGAACGGGGTGTCGAGCGCTTCACGGCGTGGCTTTCTGGCGGGAGCAGCGGCAGCCGGAATCTTCCCGGCGGCCAATATTGCCCGCGCGCAGCAGAGCTATCCCGCCGGGCTCACCGTCAAGTTCATCGTCGGGTTCCCCGCCGGCGGCGCGCAGGACATCGTGGGCCGTGCCATCGCTGACCGGCTCGGCGCACGGTGGAACGTCCCGACCGTGATCGAGAACGTGGCAGGCGCCGGCGGCAATCTCGGCATGGATCGCGTCGCCAAGGGTCCAACGGACGGCACGCAGATCTGCATCATCCCGCCCGGCATCGCCACCAACCAGTACCTGTACGCGCGCATGCCGTTCGACCCCGAGAAGGACATCGTCCCGCTCGGCATGGTCGCTAGCGTGCCCAACCTGCTATGCGTCCGCAAGGATTTGCCGGTCAACTCCGTCGCTGACCTCATCGCCTATGCCAAGGCAAATCCGGGCAAGCTCAACTACGCATCGTCGGGCGTCGGCACGACGGTCCATCTTTCCGCCGAGCTCTTCAAGCGCATGACCGGCGTCGACATGGTGCATGTCGCCTATCGTGGCAGTGCACCGGCGCTCAACGACCTAGTGGGCCAGAACGTGGACCTGATGTTCGACAACATCAGCTCGATCATCGGCCAAGCCCGCGCGGGTGCCGTGAAACCGCTCGGCATCACGCTCTTGAAGCGCTCGACGCTGGCGCCAGAGTATCCGCCCATTGCCGAGACGGTGCCAGACTACGACACGACCTCCTGGACGGGTGTGGGCGTGCGCGCCGGTACGCCCAAGGAGATCTGCGACAAGATCGAGGCGGACACGCAGACGATCTGCCGGGACCCTCTCCTGCGTCAGCCGCTCGCGGTGCTGGTGGCCGAGACCATCGGCATGAACGCGGCGGACGCGACCGCCTACATCGCCTCCGAGCGAAAGAAGTGGGGTAAGCTCATTACCGACCTCAAGGTGCGCGTCGATTAGCCCGGGCCGCATCGCCGAACAGATTTTCGCAGGCGTCCGAGCCGGCGCCGCTCAAAATCGTGAGTTTGTGCCCGATGCCCACGCATAAGCGCCCCGAGGACCTTCGCTCGCACCGGTGGTTCGGCGTCGAGGACCTGCGCTCATTCGGCCACCGCTCGCGGCTGCGCCAGATCGGCTACGCCGCAGAAGACTGGCACGGCAAGCCCCTGATCGGCATCATCAACACTTGGAGCGACATTAACGCCTGCCACACCCACCTGCGTGCCCGCGCCGAGGACGTGAAGCGCGGCGTGCTGCAGGCGGGCGGTTTCCCCCTCGAGCTGCCGGCGCTGTCACTGGCCGAGCCGTTCGTCAAGCCCACCACCATGCTCTACCGCAACCTCCTCGCTATGGAGACGGAGGAACTGCTGCGCTCCCATCCGATCGACGGCGCGGTGCTGCTCGGCGGCTGCGACAAGACTACGCCCGGGCTCATCATGGGCGCCATCTCCATGGGTGTGCCGGCCATCTATTGCCCGGCCGGCCCGATGCTGCGCGGCAACTGGCGCGGACAGCCGCTGGGCTCGGGCTCGGACGTGTGGAAGTACTGGGACGAGAAGCGAGCCGGCAACATCACGGAGGCCGACTGGGCCGACATGGAAAGCGGCGTGGCGCGCTCATTCGGCACCTGCATGACCATGGGCACCGCCGCCACCATGATGGCTATCGCCGAGGCGCTGGGCCTTACGCTGCCGGGCGCCTCGTCGCTCCCCGCGCCCGATGCGGGCCACCCGCGCATGTGCGCCCAGGCCGGGCGACGCATTGTCGAGATGGTGTGGGAGGAGGTAACGCCGGCCCGCATTCTCACGCCTGCAGCCTTCGAGAACGCGATCGCCGTGCACATGGCGATGGGCGGCTCCACCAACGCCATGATCCACCTCGTGGCTATGGCTCGCCGGGCCGGCATCCCCCTATCGCTCGACGACTTCGACCGTATCTCGCGCAAGGTACCAGTGATCGCCAACGTTCGCCCGTCCGGCGCCTACCTGATGGAGGATTTCTTTTACGCCGGCGGCCTTCCGGCGCTGATGAAGGTGCTGGCCGGGCGGCTCGACGACCGCGCGTTGACGGTCACCGGCCGCACGCTGGGCGAGAACATCGCCCGAGCGGAGGTGTTCCATCGCGACGTGATCCGGTCGCTCGACAAGGCCATCTACGCCGAGGGCGGAACGGCGGTGCTCAGGGGCAACCTCGCCCCGCGCGGCGCGGTGATGAAGCCGTCTGCTGCCGAGCCGCGCCTGCGCCAGCACCGGGGCAAGGCCGTGGTGTTCCGTGACTACAACCATATGGCCGCCGAGGTGGAGCGCGACGATCTCGAGGTGACGCCGGACCACGTGCTGGTGCTGCAGAACGCCGGGCCAAAGGGCGGACCTGGCATGCCCGAGTGGGGCATGTTGCCGATCCCCAGGAAGCTGGTACGCGCCGGCGTGCGCGACATGTTGCGCATCTCCGATGCGCGCATGTCGGGCACCAGTTACGGCGCGTGTATCCTGCACGTGGCGCCGGAGAGCTTCATCGGCGGCCCGCTGGCCTTCGTCCGGACCGGCGACGAGATCGAGGTTGACGTGGCGCAGCGCCGGCTGCATCTCAACGTGCCCGATGCGGAACTGGCCCGGCGCCGAGCGGCATGGGCGCCGCCCCCGCCGCGATACGTGCGTGGCTACGGCCGCATGTTCCAGGAGCACATCGGCCAGGCCGACTCCGGGTGCGACTTCGACTTCCTGGAGCACGGTGGGGAGGTGCCCGAGCCAGAAATTCACTGACGAGCCAGGCGCAGCCTCTCCTGGACACTCACGTCTCCCGGGCTGTCACAGCGCCCCAACTCTCACAGCCCCAACTCTCACAGCCCCAACTCTCACGGCCCCCGAACTCTCACACCCCCCTGACCTCTCAGTAGTCGCGTCCGGCCACGCCACGTCCGAGCCGGGCGAGCGCAGCTTTGAGCGGGTCGTCGTCGTCAGCCGTGGGTGGCAAATTGCGCAGGGCGGCCGGCGCGGCTGCGTTCGTCTTGCGGTCAGGCTCCGGCGCGACCGTGTAGTCCGGCGCGGCGACCAGCTCGGTGGTGGCACGGTAGCCGAGATAGCGGTTCACGCGCTCCACGATGTCGCCCTTGGCATACTCCACGTCGAGCGCACACGCCGGCGCAGCGCCCACCACCAGCCGCGTGCGCTGCGCGCCGGGTGCGGCCGTGCCGTCCGGACGCAATACGGCCTCCTGCCGCCGCGGCCACTCGATGCGCAGGGGCCACGTCTTTTCCGCCAGCGCCGGGCCCACAATCTCGCGCCATCTGAGCACGATGTCGATGTTGCTGAAACCCCGCCGCCGGCACGCCTCGCGCACCAGCGCCGGCACGAAACTGCCGACCGGCTTGGAGCTGAGCGGCCGGTCTCGCCCCCCTCTGCCGGCCCCCGATGCTCCCTGTCCCGCCGATTGCATAGCCAAGCCTCCCAAATGCAAGCGACGCCAGCAGAAGCGAGTCGCTGCCCAAGCGCAAGCAACCACCGTAACGGCCATTGTGCCGGGAACAGAGCGGAGGGAGTGGGCTGAGCTCGCTTGCGGAGATCGCCTCGGGATGATCACCTTCTCCGAGAGAGCGGAAACCTGCGCTTGTCACGGCCATCCTGTCCCTGCACACTGGAGCCTTTGGGGGACATGCGCATGAGGGCTTCGTTCGTATTCGGCCGGGCGGTTCTTGCCGTGGCCTTGCTGATAGGATTTTACGCGTTGGCGCTGGGCATCGCGTTGGGCCTGTTCTGGGTACCGTACGCCGAATTGGTCTATGGCCATCGCATCACGCCGAAACTGGCCTTCGTCTGCATTGTCGGCGGAGGGGCCATCCTCTGGTCGGTGCTGCCCCGACCGGACAGGTTCAGAGCACCTGGCCCGCAGCTGAAACCGGAGACATATCCAAGACTGTTCGAAGAGTTGGGGGTGGTCGCCCAGGCGACCGGACAAGCCATGCCCTCCGAAGTCTATCTGGTGCCGGACGTGAACGCCTGGGTCACCCAGCGGGGTGGCATCATGGGGTTCGGCAGCCGGAGAGTGATGGGATTGGGTCTGCCACTCATGCGCATCCTGACCCGCTCCCAATTCAGGGCGGTGCTGGCCCATGAATTCGGGCACTACTACGGTGGCGATACCAAGATCGGCCCGTGGATCTACAAGACACGTGCCGCGATCGGACGCACCTTGCACGCGTTGGCAGACCGCTCGTGGCTGCAAGCGCCCTTCCGATGGTACGGCAGCATGTTCCTGCGCATAACCCACGCGGTATCGCGACGGCAAGAGTTCGTCGCGGACGGTCTGGCCGCGCGCACTGTGGGGGCCAGGCCGCTCATAGAGGGATTGTGCTGCGTCCACAAGGTCGCACCGGCGTTCCACGACTACTGGCGCCGTGAGTGTGGGCCGGTCTTCAGTGCCGGGTTCCTTCCACCGCTGGCGGACGGATTCGGTCAGTTCGTGAAGGCCGCACATATCGCTGAAGGCATGGACAAGTATCTCGAGGACCATCTGGCGCGTGGCGAGGCCGACCCGTACGACACCCACCCCTCGCTCAGGGAGCGCATCGCTGCGGTCGAAAGGCTGCCCCAGGGTTCGGACCTCCCGGAAGACCCGCCCGCGGTGTCGCTGTTGCAGGATGTGCCAACGCTGGAGCGGCAATTGATGGCGCAGCTGGCGGGACCTGACGAGGCTGCAAAATTGACGCCCATCGTGTGGGGCGAGGTCGGTTCTCGGGTCTACTTTCCGCATTGGGCACGGCTGGTTCAATTGAATGCAGCCAGCCTCAGTGGCGTAACGCCAGAATCTTTGAGCAAGGTGGCAGCCGATCCCAAGTCTTTCGGCAAAGGGCTCGTCGATCTTTCAAAGCAAGCGCCTGGTGACGAAACGGCCGAGGCACTGGCGATCGGCGTCGCAGGTGCCGCGCTGAATTTGTTGCTCATTGAGCGTGGTGGTCGACTGGACGTGACACCCGGCCATGACATCTCCGTCAAGCTTGGGGGTTATGACGTGAAGCCATTCGGGGTGCTGCCGGCCTTGAAGGACGGCACGATGCCGGCGCACACCTGGGAGGCACAATGTGCGGAACTGGGCATTGCGGGAGCAGACCTGGGGGCGGTGGCTGCGTCTGCGCTCGACGGCACCGGTCTCAAGTCAGCTGGAGCCTGAGGGAGACGATCCCTCGTCGGTCTCATCTGTTTCGGGCAACCGCACCACCACGCGGCTCGCCGCCAAATCCACTTCGGGCACGAAGGCGTCGGTGAAGGGGACGAGTTCGGTCTTGCCGTCGTCGGCGAGGCGCAGCTCCAGGAGGTCGCCGGCGCCATGGTTGTGGACGTCCACAACCTCGCCCAGCGCACGGCCGTCGGGGTCGACAGCGGCGAGGCCGATCAGGTCGGCGTAGTAGAACTCGCCCTCGGCCGCCACCGGCAGGCTGGCGCGAGCCACGTAGAGCGATCGGCCCTTGAGGGCCTCGGCGGCGGTGCGGTCGGCGATCCCAGCCAGGCGCGCCACCACGCCCCTCGGCGTCGCGCGCAAGGCCTCGATCAGCAGCCTGCGCCCGCACCCATCCTCGAGCGGGCCGTAGGCGGCGATGTCCTCAGGACGCCCGGTGAAGGTCTTGATCAGCACCTCGCCGCGGATGCCGTGCGCGCCGGCGATGCGGCCGAGAAGGATACGCCTGCCCGCCCCGGCCTCCGACTCGGTCACGCCACTCACGCGGCGGGCTTGGCCTCGCCGGCTTCAGTGGTTGCGGCCGCCTCTCGCTCCCGGCGCTTCTTTCTGGGCTTGCCCTTGGTCGGGTTGTTGTGCGCCTCGCGTTTGGCGAGGCCCGCGGCGTCGAGGAAACGCAGAACACGGTCGGTAGGCTGCGCGCCAACCGATAGCCAATGCTTGGCACGCTCAAAGTCGAGCTTCACGCGGTCGGCGTGATCCTTCGGCAGCAGCGGGTTGTGGCTGCCAATCTGTTCGATGTAGCGGCCGTCGCGCGGCGAGTTCGAATCGGCCACCACGATGTAGTAGTAGGGGCGCTTCTTGGTGCCTCCGCGCGAAAGGCGGATCTTCACGGGCATGCTGTTCTCCTTCGGATCATCATACGTCAGTTGACTCGGACCGGGACGGCTCCGGATGGCGGTAGATGCCATGCGGGCGGCCGTTGAGCTCGATTGAGCGCTCCAGGCTGGCGCCGAGGCGCCGGGCAACGCGCTGGGAGGCGATGTTGTCGGGCACGATGCAGCTGATGGCGGTGGTCCAGCCCAACTGCCCGTAGGCGAAGTCGCGCGCCCGGTGCGCCGCCTCGGTGGCGTAGCCACGACCGCGTGCGGCGGGGGCCAGGCCCCACATCAACTCGGGCTCGGGCCAGCCGTGCGGGCTCCACAGGCCACAGTAGCCGATCCATTGGCCGCTCGCCTTCTCCTCCAGCGCCCAGGCACCGTAGCCGCGCAAGCTCCAATGGCCAACGTGGAGCGCGATGCGCCGCCATGCCTCGCCAGGGTTGGTGGGGGCGGTCAGGAACCTGCCCGTGGACGCGTCGGCGTAGAACGCGACAAAGGCGGGCAGGTCGGCCTCGCGCCACTCCCGCAGGCGCAGTCGCTCGGTGTCCAGTACGGGCACCATCATCTCTTCTTCCCGGGCAATCCAGGCAGCCCTGGCAGACCGGGGAACCGGGGCGGCGGAGGGCCGCCCAGGCTGGGCAGACCCGGCAGCTTGGGGAGCGGACGGCCGGGGCCGCCGCCGGATACCGGCAGCCCCGTCGGCAGCACATCCTTCACGTCCTTAGGCAAGGCCTCGACCGCTCTTGGGTCGAGCCGGCCCAGCTCGGCGCGCATGCGCTCCAGCTCGGCCTCGCTGGGCGGGGCGCCCATGCCTGCCTTACCTGCCATGCCCACCATGCGTTGGAACAGGCCGCCGCGCTTGCCCATGGTCTTCATAACGTCCGACATCTGTCGGTGCATCTTGAGTAGCCGGTTCACGTCCTCCGGCCTGGTGCCGGAGCCCGCGGCGATGCGGCGCTTGCGCTTGCCGTCGAGGATCTTGGGGTTGCGACGCTCCTTGGGCGTCATCGAGAATATGATGGCGCGCTGGCGCTTCAAGATCGTGTCGTCGATGTTGGCGGCATCAAGCTGCTTCTTCACCTTGCCGACGCCGGGCAGCAGCCCCATCATGCCCGACATGCCGCCGATCTTCTCCATCTGCTTGAGCTGATCGGCCAGGTCCTCCAGGTCGAAGGCGCCCTTGCGCATCTTCTGGGCGATGGCCTGGGCCTTCTCCATGTCGAGGGTCTGCGCCGCCTTCTCGACTAGGCTCACCACGTCGCCCATGCCGAGGATGCGGCCGGCGATGCGCTGCGGGTGAAAATCCTCCAGCGCGTCCCACTTCTCACCAACGCCAATCAGCTTGATGGGCTTGCCGGTGATGGCGCGCATGGACAGCGCGGCACCCCCGCGTCCGTCGCCGTCCACGCGGGTCAAGACGATGCCGGTGATCCCCACTCGCTCGTCGAAAGAGCGCGCGAGCTTCACGGCGTCCTGGCCGGTGAGACTATCGGCCACCAGCAGGGTTTCGTGCGGATGCGCGATGTCGCGCACCTCCACCGACTCCTGCATCAGGGCCTCGTCGATGTGGATGCGGCCCGCCGTGTCCAAGAGGACCACGTCGTAGCCAGCGAGCCTGGCTGCCTCCAGCGCACGCCTGGTGATCTGCTGCGGGGTCTGGCCTGAGACAATGGCCAGCGTGTCGACCTTGGCCTGCTCGCCCAGCACCCGCAGCTGCTCCTGTGCCGCCGGCCGCCTCGTGTCGAGCGAGGCCATCAGCACCTTCTTCCTGTCGCGCTCAGTGAGGCGGTAGCCGATCTTGGCGCAGGTGGTGGTCTTGCCAGAGCCCTGCAGGCCGACCAGCATGATGGGCACCGGCGGCTGGGCAGCGAGGTCGATGGGCTCGGCGTCCGAGCCCAGCATGGTGACCAGCTCGTCGTGCACGATCTTGACCACCATCTGGCCTGGCGTGACCGACTTCACCACCTCCTGGCCGACGGCCTTGGTGCGCACTTTGTCCGTGAAGGAGCGCACCACCTCCAGCGCCACGTCGGCCTCGAGCAGCGCGCGGCGCACCTCGCGCATGGCTTCGGCCACGTCGCTGTCGGTGAGCGCACCACGGCGCGTCAGCTTGTCGAGGACGCCCGAGAGGCGGTCGGACAGGGATTGGAACATCCGTGCTTCCTTGTTGCCAGAGCAGCGCCCGGCGAAATGGCGAATGCGCAGCGAAGGCAAGCTTACCATTCGCCATTGGCGGTTCGCCACTTGCCGGACCGCGGAATCGCCGATTGCACCCGCGGGCGCTACGCGCTGGCGGATGTTCACCCCCCTGCCTCCCGATCCCTCGCCGAGCCCTTACCCGCGCTAACCTGGGTCCCGAGCTAAGCTGGATCATGTGCAGAGCGGCGGCTCGCTCCCACGGGCCGTCTGGATCGCGCCACCATCGCGGAAGCCGGGCCGTCTGTCAACTTGGCTCGGGCAGTCTGCGCCGACCGGCCCCGCCTGAGCGGAATTCGGGAGCGTAAGCGCGTCTATCTTCCAAGCCGCCCCTGCCCTCGGACCAACCGAGCAAGGGTGGGGCCCCCATCCGATTGATTGGGTCCTCGATCCCTATATTTTGGGTGTGTCGATCCGGTCAGCGCGCCAAAATCAAATGGGATCTGGCCGGATGGGTGCCATTCGGGCGACGCATTCGGGGCGTAGGCGCCGCGCTGGGGTGCCTGGGCAAGGCGAGGGTCGCGACGTGTGATCGGCTGGCTTGCGAGATTTCTGTTCGCCAGGCTCTGGGGAACGGTGGTCCTCGGATTTCTGGTCTTGAACGTCGCCTGGCTCCCCTACGCGACCAGCCAGCTGGAGCAGCCGGAGCGGGCGGCGCTGGACCAGTTCGATGAGCTCCTTGACGGCGGCTTCGCTGTGTTGGTGTTCGCAATCATCTGGCTGATCCATCGGCGTCGCGCGCCGTCGCGACCGCTCAGGCGCGCCGGGGTGTTAACGCAGGATGCTGTGCAATGAGGGGCGTTGTCGTGCTGGCGGCATTGGCCGCACTTTCTGGCTGCGGAGGCAATAGCGGACCGCTGGCCTCCGCCTCGGCTTCGGACATGGCGTTCGTTACCGCCGTGGCCACCTGGGATCTCAATCGTGATGGTAACGTCACCTGCAACGAGTGGAAGCAGTACGCGGCGAGCCTGTTCAAGGACGCCGACCGCGACCGTGATGGCTTCCTCTCACCCCAGGAATTTCAAACCATGTCGCGTAAGGACCGGCTGTTCGAGACGATCGGGTTCAACTATTTCGATGCCGACGGCAACGGCCGCGTCTCGCTCGCCGAGTTGGCTGACAAGCCGAACCCGGCGTTCGCGTTACTCGACAAGAACGGCGACTGCGTCATCTCATCCAACGAGCAGGTGCATCTGGCAGACACCAAGCGCCCGGAGGAAAGCAGACCCGTTGCGAACCCGATACCGGGAAGCGGACGCCCCGGCGGTTACTGAATTTGTTGAGCCTCGTGCTGTGAGGATGCCGGCTGCGCACCCCGCTTCGTCCCGGCGAGCGGCCCTCCCAAGCTGAGGGGGAATCCATCTTCCCATGTAGCTTTCCCATGCAGCTTTCCCATGTGGATGTGGCTTTCCCATGTGGGCTTTAATATCCCGCAAAACTCCGCGAGGGGGGGAGCTTCTCGAGCGCACCAGGGGTTGCGGCCGGCGTGGAGATCGTAAGCCCGGACCAGTTGGGCGCCCGCCTCCCCCTCAGTGCAGGGCGCCGGCACCCATGATGGTTGAGCTGGACTGGCGTCCGCTGCGCTGATCTTGCTCCGGGGGATGCGCCCGCGTAGCGGGCATTCCGCTTGCAGCCGCCACTCCCTCAGATATCCACAGCGGGAGGCGGATGCCAACCATGACGGCGCCCTCTCGCGCGAGGAATTCGCCGCCATGGCACGGCGCGACCGCCTGTTCGAGCCGGCCGGCTTGGCCTACTTCGATACCGACCGCGACGGCCGCCTCACGGGAGGGGCGAACTGGCCGAGAAGCCGAACCCTGCCTTCAGTCTCCTCGACAAGAACGGCGACTGCGTGATCGCGCTGGAGGAAGGCATGCACAGCGCCGAAAGCCGGGGCGGGGGTGGCGGCAACAGGGGCCGGCGGCGCGGGGTGTGAGGTGGCTGCATGCCCGTGTCAGACCCCCTGGGGCCCCTGGGCCCCCCTGGGCCCCCCTGGGCCCCCCTGGGCCACATGGGCCGCATGGGCCACATGCGCCGCCGCGGTCTGAAAACCTTCCCGAACCTATTGTTGCACCAGGG
>JAFMSC010000074.1 GCA_017353825.1 Hyphomicrobiaceae bacterium
CCCCCTACATCGAGCGAGCGCTCGCGCGCAAGACGCGCATGCCGCCGCCTGCCGACGCCGACATTCCCGTGGTGCGCGCCTCCGTCGCCGCCCCGATCGTCAACAGGTGAGGGCCGCAGCCGCGGCACTGCCCCGAAAGAGGGGTGTGTACGATGAGTCAAGCTGCGACCGGCAAACCGCTGTTTCGCGCCGAGGTCGTCGGCAGCCTGTTGCGGCCGAGCGGGCTCAAGTACGCAGGCCGTGCGCTCGCCGAGGGGCGCTTGTCGCCCGCGGCCTTCGACACCACGCTCGACGCCGAGATCTGCCGCGTCATCGCCCGCCAGGAGGACATCGGCCTAAAGGTCGTGACAGACGGCGAGTTGGCCCGCTCATCGTGGTTCGGATTCTTCTTCGAGGGGCTCGACGGCTTTCGCCTAGCGCCCGCGCTTTTCAAGTTCAAGGATGCGGACGGCCGCGCCTTCCAATGGCCAACCTGCGTTGCGGAGCGGCGCATCGCACGCCGTGCGCCGATCTCGCTGCGCGAGTTCGACCGCGCCAGCCGGTACGTCCGGCGCGCGACCGTAAAGGCCACGCTGCCTGCGCCCAGCGCATTTCATTTCTTTCGCCTGGGCGAGGCCATAGACCCTGCCGCCTATGCGGACGCATCCGCCTACTTCGACGATCTCGCCAGCGTCTACGGCGCGGAACTGGCGGAGCTCACTAAAGCCGGCTGCCGCTACCTGCAGCTCGACGAGGTGCCGATTGCCATGCTGTGCGACCCGGACGTGTGCAGCCAGGCTGCGCTCCAGGGCGGCGAGCCGGCCACCCTGCTCGATACCTACCTCGGTCTCGTCGCGCGCATCTTGGCCGACCGCCCGGCGGGCATGACCACGGGCATGCATCTGTGCCGCGGCAACTTCCGCAGTCGCTGGATGGCTTCCGGCGGCTACGAGCCGGTGGCGGACAAGCTTTTCAACCAGACCCCCATCGACGTGTTCCTCCTCGAATACGACACCGATCGCGCCGGCGATTTCTCGCCCTTGCGCTTCGTCCCCGAGGGCAAGCGCGTTGTGCTCGGCCTCGTGTCGTCCAAGTCGCCCGAGCTGGAAGACCAAGGCAGCCTGCTGCGGCGCATCGAGGAGGCAGCGCGCTACTGCCCGCTGGATCGGCTGGCACTTTCGACGCAATGCGGCTTTGCCAGCGTGGCGGGGGGCAATGCCCTGACCGAGGATCAGCAATGGGCCAAGCTGGACCTGATCGTCGCCACCGCACAGCGCGTCTGGGGATAATTTGATGCCAAAATCTTTCCGGCCTGACCGCCCGACCGGGGGCGGCCGGCGTGGGACAACCGCTTTTAAGACGTGGCATTGCGCAAAGCCCTGATCTAACATCGGCCCGCCATCGGTCCGGCGACCATCAACGGCAAGAGTGACGGCGCCGGCAATTGTTGAGGTGGTACCCTGGGGAGGGCAACGCCACGTGGGCCGACCGGTCCGGCAGGCATTGTGCTCGTGGTCTCGCACCCGCGGGGGCGGCGTGGCGTGCGGGGCCGTGGCATGAACCTCACCCAGTCCGCCGGCCGGATCACGGGTTCCGCCGTGCAGATGTCCGTCGAGGGCGCCTCCAAGCGCTTCGGCGGCGTGGTGGCCGTTGACGACATCACCATCCACATCCCGCGCGGCCGGATCCTGTCCGTGATCGGGCCGAACGGCGCCGGCAAGACTTCGCTCCTCAACATGATATCGGGCTTCTACCGGCCCGACTCCGGGCACGTCACCCTCGACGGCCGCAACATCACCGGCATGCGGCCCAGCGCCATTGCCGGCCTCGGCGTGGCGCGCACGTTCCAGAACATCGCTTTGTTCAGCGGCCTCACCGTGCTCGACAATCTCATGCTGGGGCGGCACGTGCGCATGCACGCCGGCGTGCTCGGCAGCGTGATCTACTGGGGGCTGGCGCAGCGCGAGGAAATCCGCCACCGCGCTGCCTGCGAGGAGATCATCGAGTTCCTCAAGCTGCAGGACCTGCGCAAGATGCCGACCGCGGCGCTGCCCTACGGCCTGCGCAAGCGCGTCGAGCTCGGCCGCGCGCTGGCGCTCGAGCCCAAGATCCTCCTGCTCGACGAACCCATGGGCGGCATGAACCAGGACGAAAAGGAGGACATGGCGCGCTACGTCCTCGACGTCAACCAGGAGCGCGGCATCACGGTTGTACTGATTGAGCACGACATGGGGGTGGTGATGGACATCTCCGATCACGTCGTGGTTCTGGACCGCGGCCGCAAGATCGCCGCCGGGACGCCGGCCGACGTGCAGAGCAACCCGGCCGTGATCGCGGCCTATCTCGGCACCGGCAAAGGGGCACGCCCATGAAGCTCGCCGCCGATCCCGCCACTGACACCCTGCCCAAGCTTCTGCGGCGCCACGCCAAGAACTCAGCCCGCATGCCCGGCATGCGTGAGAAAGACCGCGGCATCTGGCAGACCTACACCTGGCGCGCGTGCCAGGACAATGTGCGCGATTTCGCTCTCGGCTTGGCAGCGCAAGGCTTCAAGCGCGGCGACAAGCTGTCCGTGCTCGGTGACAACCGCGCGCGCCTCTACTGGGCGCAGCTCAGCGCGCAGGCGCTGGGCGGCATCTCCGTGCCGCTCTACCAGGATTCGATCGCCAGCGAGCTTGCCTACGTGCTCGGCCACGCCGAGGTCTCGATGGTGGTGGCGGAGGATCAGGAGCAGGTCGACAAGGTGCTCTCCCTCGTGTCCCAGCTGCCCGCCCTGCGGCTCATCGTCTATGAGGACTTGCGCGGCATGAGCGGCTACGAGCATCCCATGCTCGAGTCGTTCGCGAAGGTCCAGGAAGCCGGTGCTGCCTTCGCCACGGAGAAGCCCGGCTACTTCGAGGCCGAGCTGGAGCAGGGCAGCGGCCCCGACATCGCCGCCATCGTCTACACCTCCGGCACCACTGGCGCCTCCAAGGGCGTGCTGCTTAGCCACGCTAACATGATCGCCACGGCGGAGGCGTTCGCTGCCGTGCAACCTATCAGCGGGGGCGACGACTGGCTGTGCTACCTGCCCATGGGCTGGGTCGGCGACATGACCTATTCGCTCGGCACCAGCATGGTGAGCGGCATAACCTGCAACTGCCCGGAAAGTCCCGAGACGGTGCAGCGTGACTTGCGCGAGCTGGGCCCAAGCATGTTCCTGGCCCCGCCGCGCATTTGGGAGACCATGCTGACGACACTTCTGGTCAAGGCAGCTGATGCCTCCTGGCTGAAGCGGCGCGTGTTCGAATATTTCCGTGCGCTGGCCGAGCGGCGCGAGCTGATGTTGAGCGACGGCAAGCCGGTGCCGGCATCCACCAGGCTCGGCTACCAGCTCGGCGAGGTCTTCGTCTATGGCCCGGTGCGCGACCAGCTCGGCCTGCGAAACACTCGCGCCTGCCTCACCGGCGGCGCGCCGCTCGGGGCCGACGCCTTCCGCTTCTTCCGCTCGTTCGGCATCAACCTCAAGCAGGTCTATGGCGCTACCGAATGCTGCGGTCTGGTCTCGCTGCAGGACGACAATGGGGCCGACCCCAACACCGTCGGCCACACCGTTCCCGGCACCGAGGTGCGCATCGGCGAGCGCGGCGAGGTTCAC
Organism: Hyphomicrobiaceae bacterium; assembly: GCA_017353825.1. Taxonomy (GTDB): domain Bacteria; phylum Pseudomonadota; class Alphaproteobacteria; order Rhizobiales; family Hyphomicrobiaceae; genus AWTP1-13. The sequence continues at coordinate 3,617 of JAFMSC010000074.1, forward strand.
GTGAAGGGGCCCGGTGTGTTCCGCGGCTACTATAAGCAGGAAGAGGCCACACGCGAGGCGATGACGCCGGACGGTTGGCTCAAGACCGGGGATGCCGGCCTTGTCGATCCGCGGGGCCAGCTCGCAATTATCGATCGCGCAAAGGACGTAGGCGAGCTCACCGATGGCACGCCGTTTGCGCCCCAGTTCATCGAGAACAAGCTCAAATTCAGCCCTTACATCCGCGAGGCCGTGGCGTTCGGCGACCAGCGCCCGTTCGTGGCCGCAATGGTGGCCATCGACATGGGAACGGTCGGTAAGTGGGCCGAGCAGCGTAGCCTGCCCTATACGAGCTTCATGGATCTGGCGGGAAAGGCGGAGGTCGCGCGCCTCATCATCGAGGAGGCGGTCAAGATCAATGTCACCCTTCCCGGCAGCACCAAGGTGTTGCGCATCGCACTCCTCAACAAGGAGCTCGACGCCGACGACGCCGAGATCACGCGCACGCGCAAGGTGCGGCGCGCGTTCGTGGCGGAGAAGTACGCGCCGGTGATCACCGCCTTCTACGAGGGCGGCAAGGAGGCGCGGCTCACCATGGACATCACTTTCGAGGATGGGCGCAAGAGTACGCTCTCCTCGACGCTCGCCGTACACGACATCGCGCCGCCCGCCGACGGCGACAAGCGCATGGCGGCATGAGAGAGGAAGTTCGATGTGGGACGAGCTGCAGTTCGCGTCGGCGCTGATCGTCAGCGGGCTCTCCATCGGGCTGATGTACTCGCTGATCGCGCTTGGCTTCGTGCTGGTCTACAAGGCCACCGACGCCATCAACTTCGCCCAGGGCGAGTTCGTCATGCTGGCGGGCTTCGTCGCCGCACTGATGCTGGCCCCCAAGATGCCCGTGCTGGTCGCGATCGGGGCCGCCGTCGCCGTGATGGTGGCCTTCAGCTTCGCGCTCGAGCGCATCGTGCTGCGCCCGCTGATCGGCCGGCCGATCATCGCCGTGATCATGGCCACCATCGGCCTCGGCGCCATGCTGCGCGGCCTGCCGCCGATCACGGTCGGCGGCGAGACCCGCGCCGTCTCCCTCAACATCGGCGACATGCCGATCGGCTTCGGGTCAATCTCGCTGCCGCCGGTGCAGATCCTGGGCGTCATCGTCACGCTGGCGTTTTTCGGCCTCTTCACCTGGTTCTTCCTCAGGAGCCGCATGGGCATCGCCATGCGCGCGGTCGCCGACAACCAGCAGGTGGCAATGGCCATGGGCATCAACGTGGAGCGCTATTTCGCCCTCGCGTGGGCCATGGCCGGCACGGTGTCGGCGCTGGGCGGGGTGATCTGGGGCAGCATGCTGGGGGTGGACGTGCACCTGGCCCTGGTCGGCCTCAAGGTTTTCCCGGTGGTGATCCTGGGCGGGCTCGACTCGGTTGCGGGTGCCGTGATCGGGGGCTTAATCGTCGGCGTGGTTGAAAGCCTGGCAGCCGGCTATATCGACCCCTACGTCGGCGGCGGCACCAAGGACTTCGCGCCCTACGTGCTGATGATTATCACCCTGATGTTCAAGCCCTACGGCATCTTCGGCACGCACAGGGTTGAGCGGGTCTAGGCACGGGCATCCGTCATGCTGCAGCGCGAGTCAGGGGTTTACAAGACCAGCTACGCGGCTGACATGGCGCTATTTCCGCTGCCTATTGCCCGCTGGACCATGGCGGCGATCGTGCTGCTGTTCGCCGTTGTGCTGCCGCTATCGCTGCACGAGTACTACCTGTCGATCATCAACCTTGCCCTGATCGCGGTCGTCGGCGCGCTGGGGCTCAACATGCTGGTCGGCTACACGGGGCAGATCTCGGTCGGCCACGCCGCCTTCATGTCGGTCGGCGCCTACACCGCGGCCAACCTGGCGGTGAAGTTTGATCTTCCGTTCTGGATCACCCTTCCAGCAGGCGGGCTTATGGCGGCCCTGATCGGCGCCATCGTCGGAATCCCTAGTCTCCGTATCAAGGGCCTCTATCTTGCCATTGCCACACTCGCAGCGCAGCTCATCATCGAGTGGGTGATCAACCACACGCCAGCCATCTCCGGCGGCGCGCAGGCCTCCATCCAGGTGCCACGACCCACGCTCTGGGGCCACGAGCTAAAGACCCAGGGGCAGCTCTACTTCTTCTTGCTGTTCTTTGCCGCGCTCGCCATCCTGGCCGCACTCAACCTCGCTCGCAGCCGCATCGGCCGCGCCTTCGTCGCCATCCGCGACCAGGACATCGCCGCCGAGATCATCGGCATCGACATCTACCGCTACAAGCTGCTGTCGTTCGCCATCTCGTCGTTCTACGCGGGCGTATGCGGCGTGCTTTACACCTACTATCTGGGCATCGCCAACTACGAGCAGTTCCAGATCGGCGTGTCGATCGACTACCTCGCCATGATCATCATCGGCGGGCTCGGCTCGGTGCTCGGCTCGGTGCTCGGCGCCGCCTTCGTAACCATGCTGCCGATCGTCATCCGCCTCGTCATGGAGCCGCTGGCGGGGCTGTTCTTCAGCGCCGGAGAACTGTCGAGCGTCGTCGCCAGCACGCGCCTCGTCGTGTTCGGTGCGCTGATCATCTCCTTTCTGGTGGTGGAGCCGGAGGGCCTCAACCGGCTGTGGCGTAATATCCGCAACTACTTCCGCGTCTGGCCCTTCTCGTACTGAGCGGATGGAGAAAAGCAACCAAGGAGGAAACCCGATGTCGAAACTCAAACTTTGGCTCGGCGCCGCGGCTGCGGTTGCCCTGCTCGCTCTGCCAGGAGGCAACCCCTCGGCCCAGGAGAAGGAGCTGGTGTTCGGCCTGCACTGCGACCGCACCGGCGCCACCCAGACCGTGGGCGTGTTTCTGTGTCCCGGGTACCACGACTACATATCGCTCGTGAACAGCAAGGGCGGCGTCGAGGGCTACAAGATCCGCGTCGTGGAGATCGACAACGAGTACAAGGTGCCGCCCGCCATGGAGGCGCACGAGCGCTTCAAGATGGAGGGCGCCGTCCTCACCGGCCTCTACGGCACCCCGCAGACGGCAGCCCTCACCAAGAAGCTCGAGGAGGACAAGGTGCTCGGCACCTCGCCCGGCTTCGGCACCGCCGCCGCGGCGGACGGTAGGCGCTTCCCCTACCTGTTCCCGATCGCGGCCAGCTACTGGTCGCAGGCGGCCGGCTCCGTCGCTTTCGTCAAGAAGGAACTGGGCGGCAACCTCAACGGCAAGAAGATCGCCTATCTCTATTACGACAACCCGGCGGGTAAGGAGCCGCTCGTGATCTTCGAGGACCTCGCCAAGAGCGAGGGCTTCGAGCTCAGAACCTTTGCCGTACCCGCCCCCGGCATTGAGATGGGCGCCCAGGTGCTCGACATTACCGGCCGCTTCAAGCCCGATTTCGTTATCACGCACCTGTTTGGTCGCTCGCCGTCCGTATCCATCAAGGAGCTGAAGGGCAAGGGCTATCCGCTGAGCAAGGTGATCTCGTTCGTGTGGGGCGCATCGGAAGCCGACGTCAAGGCCGCCGGCGGCTTCGAGCTTGCCAACGGCTACAACACCATCCAGTTCGCAGGCGTCGGCACCGATTTCCCTGTCATCAAGGACATCAACGAGATGTTTGCGGCGCAAGGCAAGGCGGCACCCTCGCAGCAGGAAATCAGCGTGTTCTACAACCGCGGCGTCGTGATCGCGGCGCTGCACGTCGAGGCGGCGCGCAATGCTGTCAAGGCCAAGGGTGGCGCCAGACCGACGCCGGAGGAGGTCAAGCGCGGCATGGAGTCGATCAAAGGCTTCACCCTCGGGGGCCTAGTGCCGCCGATGGAGCTGACGCCGGAGGACCATGAAGGCGGCGGCTGGGTCCAGGTGTGGACCGTCAAGGACGGCAAGCTCACGAAGAACGGCGACTGGTTCCAGGCCTACCGCGAAGTGATCCGCAAGCACCTGGCTGCGGAGACGAAGTAGCACTCCCTCCCTCTCCCCGCACCTCTTCGGCACGGGGGGAGGACATCGAGCGTTCGAGCCCCATGCTGTCGATCAACAACATCGAGGTTGTCTACGACAACGTCATCCTGGTGCTGAAAGGCGTGTCGCTGGAGGTCAAGTCGGGCTCGATCACGACGCTGCTCGGCGCCAACGGCGCCGGCAAGACCACCACGCTCAAGGCGGTGTCGGGCGTGCTGCGCAGCGAGCGCGGCGAGGTCACCAAAGGAAGCATCACCTTCGGCGCCCGGCGCATCGACGGCATGCGCGCCTTCGACGTCACGCGGCTCGGCATTGCCCAGGTGTTCGAGGGCCGGCGGGTATTCGAGCACCTCACCACCGAGGAGAACCTGGTCGCCGGCGCCCACACCGTGCGGCGCGTTAGCAAGGTGCGCGACGGTATCGAGCGCGTCTATGCCTACTTCCCCGTGCTCAAGAACCGGCGCGAGCAACTCTCCGGCTATCTCTCCGGCGGCGAGCAACAGATGCTGGCCATCGGCCGCGCGCTGATGTCGAGCCCCAAGGTGATGCTGCTGGACGAGCCGTCGCTGGGCCTCGCACCCATGCTGGTGGAGGAGATCTTCGGCATCGTGCGCCGACTGGTGCAGCAGGAGCAGGTGTCGGTGCTGCTCGTGGAGCAGAACGCCGCCATGGCGCTGGAGGTGGCCGACCACGGCTACGTTATGGAGAACGGTCGCATCGTGCTGGAAGGCAGCGTGGCGAGCCTGCGCGACAACTCCGACGTTCGCGAGTTCTACCTGGGCCTTAACGAGGTCGGCTCGCGCAAGTCCTACCGCGACGTAAAGCACTACAAGCGCCGCAAGCGCTGGCTCTCGTGAGGCGCAAGAGGGTGTGCATCGCCGGACAGCTCAAGGGAGGTTACGATGGACCGCCAGGCCCAGATTGATCTGTTGAAGAGGCTGCTCGACTACGTCGACACCAAGACCACCGCGCTCGCCGAAGCGCCCTGGCGCAACCACGTGTCCGTCTACACCGACCCCGAGCACGCGGAGCGCGAGCGACAGGTTCTGTTCCGCCGCTACCCGCTGCTGATGGGCTTTGCCTCGCAATGGCGGGCGCCCGGCGCGTTTCGCACCGACGACTACGCGGGCGTTCCGATCCTCGTAATGCGCGGAGAGGACGGTAAGCTGCGCGCGTTCCTCAACGTATGCAGGCATCGCGGTGCCAAGGTCGCGCCCGCCGATGGCGGCATGGCTCGCGTGTTCGTCTGCCCCTACCACGCCTGGACCTACGATCTGTCCGGCCAAGTGATTGGCATTCCCGACGAGGGCTGCTTTCCCGGTGTGCGCTCCGAGCGGACTTCGCTCACCCGGCTGCCACTGTGCGAGAAGCACGGCCTGGTGTGGGTGATTCCGACGCCGGCAGGCGAGGACGCGACAGAGTTCGACATCGACTCGTGGCTCGGCGGTCTTGCGCCCGAACTCGCATCCTACAGGTTCGGCTCCTGGGCGTTCTACGATCGGCGCATCGTGCCCGAGAGCATGAACTGGAAGATCCTCGTCGACACGTTCCATGAGGGTTACCACATCGGCTTCCTGCACCGCGACTCGCTGACCGAGGTCCTGCATGGCAACGTCGCCGACTTCGAAGCCTTCTGCCTAAACCACCGGCTGGTCATGCCGCGCAAGAAATTGGAACGCCTCAAGTCCGAGCCGGAAGAGAAGTGGGACCTGATGTGGAACACTACGATCATCTACGCGCTATTTCCCAACACGCTACTGATCGTGCAGGGCGACCACGTCGAGCTGACGCGCATCTTCCCGAGTGAGGGTCGCGTCGACCGTGCCATCATGGACCTGGCGCTCTATGTCCCGAAGGCGCCCTCGACGGATGAGGAACGGACGCATTGGGACAGGAACATGCAGCTTGTTCTGGACGTGGTCACGGGCGAGGACTTCCCTGCCGGACGCACGATCCAAATCGGCCTCACCTCCGGTGCGCAGACGCACCTGGTCTACGGCCGCAACGAGCCGGGCATGATCCACTATCATCAGTCGATGCGGGCTGTTCTCGGACACCCTGAAGCCCACGCCGCGAGCGAAGCTGCCGAATAGATGCCTGGCCTCGACTTGTGTCTTGGCGCAGGCGCTCCCTCGCGACTTGCGGCGGCCCGGCACGACAGCAAGTCTCCGGGAATTGTACGTCCGGGCTTCGGAGCCGGCTTGACCTCGAGCGATGAACGTCTGCACCACCACGCCGATCGCCACCCGTCGACGCTACACAGGGAAACTCAAGAAAGATGCATCGTCTGCTTCTGGGATGGACCGGCTGCTCCCCAAGGCAGCGGGTTAGTCTGTGAGGACTTGAACCCCGCGTTGCGAAGTGGTGCGAGTGCCTTGCGCACGTCGTTACGGAGGTCCGGCGCAATCGAGCGGACGAAATCTCACCGCGGATGCGGGAGCTCATTGTCGATCTTCACGAGGATTGGCGGCGGCTTGATGCGCGCATCGAGGCGGTGACGCATGAGATCGAGCAGATCAGCAAGCGGGAAAAGGGCTGTCAGAAGCTGATGACCGTGCCGGGCATCGGACCGTTGATCTCGACCGCCATGGTCGCCGCGGTGGGCCGTGGCGAAGCCTTCGAGCGTGGCCGGGACTTCGGTGCCTGGCTGGGGTTGATCCCCCGACAATACTCGACTGGTGGTCGCCCGATCCTCGGGCGCCTTTCAAAGCGGGGCAGCAAGTACCTGCGCAGCCTGTTCGTTCAGGCGGCCAACGTGATCCTGATGCGGCCCAAGACGTGGGAGAAGTTCAGCTTCGGTGCCTGGCTCACTGCGGCTTGCCCTCGTATGCATCGCAACAAGCTGGCGGCGGCGCTGGCCAACAAGCTCGCGCGCATCGCCTGGAGCGTGCTGCGGCACAACAAGGGCTTTGACGAAGCCCGCGCAATCTGACGCCCCGAGCGTCTCGAGGGCAACCGAAGCTTGCGCTCGCGGTGGGCGCGAAGATGAGAGGGGACATTCACAACGAGGTTCGCGACTGAGAGGACTCGATGGAACGGATGAACATACGCACCCGGAGTCTGTTATACAAAACGGCCGCTTGCCGGCCTGTCCGCTAATGAGACCCAAGGTGCATGCGTACTTCCATCAAGGCCACGACCTAGCGTCGACCAAGTAGGCCGGATACATATCAGCGACTTCCGACTTCCATCGCAGCATTCTCATTGCGACACGCAGCCGGTCCATACATTTGTATAGCTGGGTTAGGCGCTGCATCGGGAGCATCCGGGCGGTGTCGGAGTGATCCCATACCGTCCATCAGGTGCCTGTCGCGACGTGCCAAGACTTCGCCGTAAGCAGGGACCCGCCCCGGTCGGACGTGCATCACTATCCTTTGCGGCGCCCTTGGGTCTGCCGGACTGCCGGAACTGGCGCGACCCCGAGCGCCTGCTCGATCTGGGCCATCAGGGGATTGGCGAGGCCGGCCTTGCGCAGCTCGGCGAAGTCCTCCGCGATCACCCGCTCCCAGGGCTTGTTCTGCACGATCTTGCCTTTGTGCATGAGGTAGAGGGCCCTGGCCTGGCGCGTGCGCTTGAGGAACATCAGCGCGTGTGCGCGGTTGGTATCGATCCAGATGAGGTCGGGCGCAAGCGCACGGGCGCGCTCCGAGGCTGCCAGCGCCGTCTTGAACTCGCGGGCGAAAAGGGCGAACCAGGCCACGACCGCCTGGGTCTCCGCGGTCTTCGCACCCGGCTTGCCCGCGCTCTTGGTCTCCGCCGCCTCGGCGGCTGCGGCATTCCTTTCGGCTGCCGCAAGCGCTCGGCGCCAACTGGCGAGCGCGCCGCTTCTGTCGCCGCGAGCGTACAGCACGCCAGCGATCTTGGAGTGCGCATTGGCCAGCCGCTGCCAGTCAACGTTGGTGTCGCCGGTGTTGGCCAGACCCTCAAGGATGGCGAGCGCCGCCCGGTAGCTCTCAAGCGCTCCGGCGAGGTCTCCCAGCACCTGCTGCACCGCGCCGATCCGGTCGTGCGACACCGAGAGAGCCCGCTGCCTGGTGGAGGTGGCGGCGGGGTCGCTCTTGGCCAGCCGTTCGTCGACGGCGAGGGCCGCCTTATAGCTCTCCAGCGCCTCGGCAAAATTGCCTTGCGCCTGCTGGGCCGCGCCGATCCGGGTGAGAGAAGCTGAAAGGTCGCTCTGCCAGCCGGCATTGGTCGGATCGGCCTTGGCCAGGCGTTCGGCGATGGCGAGGGAGGCCCGGTAGCCGTCGAGCGCCGCCGGCAGGTTGCCCTGGGCAACCAGCACGCTGCCGATATTGTTTTGCGAGACGGACAGGTCGCGCTGCCATCCGGCATTGCCGGGGTCGGACTTGGCCAGGCGCTCTCTGATGGCGAGGGAGGCCCGGTAGGCGTCGAGCGCCGCCGGCAGGTTGCCCTGAGCACGAAGCACGTCGCCGGTCCTGTCGTGCGAGACGGTCAGGTCGCGCTGCCATCCGGCATTGCCGGGGTCGGACTTGGCCAGGCGTTCGGCAATGGCGAAGCCCGCCTGGTAGGCGTCGAGCGCCGCCGGCAGGTTGCCCTGAGCACGAAGCACGTCGCCGATCCTGTTGTGCGAGACGGTCAGGTCGCGCTGCCATCCGGCATTGCCGGGGTCGGACTTGACCAGGCGTTCAGCGATGGCGAGGGAGGCCCGGTAGGCGTCGAGCGCCGCCGGCAGGTTGCCCTGAGCACGAAGCACGTCGCCGATTCTGTCTTGCGAGACGGAGAGGTCGCGCTGCCATCCGGCATTGCCGGGGTCGGACTTGGCCAGGCGTTCGGCGATGGCGAGGGAGGCCCGGTAGGCGTCGAGCGCCGCCGGCAGGTTGCCCTGAGCACGAAGCACGTCGCCGACCTTGTTGTGCGAGACGGAGAGGTCGCGCTGCCATCCGGCATTGCCGGGGTCGGACTTGACCAGGCGTTCGGCGATGGCGAGGGACGCCCGGTAGGCGTCGAGCGCCGCCGGCAGGTTGCCCTGGGCGACAAGGACGTCGCCGACCTTGTTATGCGAGACGGAGAGGTCGCGCTGCCATCCGGCATTGCCGGGGTCGGACTTG
>JAFMSC010000386.1 GCA_017353825.1 Hyphomicrobiaceae bacterium
CCGCCTCACGGCGTCGCCTTCGGGTACCAGCTCAGGCCTCAGCTTCAGGTGGTGCCACGCGCCGGCGAGGTACATGCCGAACTCGCGCGGGTCCGTGGGACGCACGGGCGAGGGTGAGGGCGACACGCCGAAGCGCTTACTGATCTCCCCCGTGAGGGCCTCGGGCGTACGACCGTTGAGGTCGCGCACCACGCGGTTGTAATCGAGGATGGTCATGGAGTGGTGCGGGAACAGCACCGACAGGAAGTAGCGGTGCGCGGCGCCCGCAGGGGCTGCAGCGCCACCACGCGCCTCTGACACTCGCGCCGCCGCCGCCGAGCGGTGGTGCCCGTCGGCGATGTAGAGCGCCGAGAGCGCCTCGAAGGCGTAGGTCAGCTCCTCGATGGGGGCGGCGTCGGCGATCACCCAGAGCTCGTGCGTTACGTCGTCGTCGTCGGTGACGGCAATGTCGGGGTCGCGCTCGGTGGCGCGCTTCAAGAGCGTGTCGATCTCCGGCGCGTGCGGATAGGCCATCATCACCGGCCCAGTCTGGGCGTTGAGCGCCTCGATCTGGCGCACGCGGTCGGTCTCCTTGACTGGCGTGGTCAGCTCGTGCCTGCGGATGCGCCCGTTTTCGTAACCCGCGAGCGCCGCGACGCACGCAAGCCCCGTCTGGCGGCGGCCTTGCCAGGATGTGCGGTATGCGTAGTAATGCGGTCGGGCGTCGCGCAGCAGCACGCGCTCGGCGATCATACGCTCCAGGTTCTCGGCGGCCTTGGCGTAGACCGCATCGCCGTGGGGATCTGTGCCCTCGGGAAGGTCGATTTCGGGCTTGGAGACATGCAGGAAGCTCCACGGCTTGCCGCGCGCACGCTGGCGCGCCTCCCCGCTCGTCAGGACATCGTAGGGCGGCGCCAGCACCTCCCGCGCGCGAGCCGGAACCGGGCGCAGGGCCCGAAACGGCATGATGAGCGTCACATGCCCCTCCTTCTTCGGCTGGTCAGGTTCCCTTTAGGGGGAGTAGGCATCGGGCGCAATGCCCACTTGGGGGGAAGTGGTCGGGGTCGACGGAGCGCAAGGCAAGCGCAAGCTGGAGGAACGCAAGGCGAGTCCCCCAAGATCCGTGACCCTGAGATCGGTGAGATTGCGAAATCGTAACGTGATCAGCCATTCACGATGTTGGGCCTGCGGCTTCGCCTTGACCCAATCTACGGGCTATGAAAGCCACGCGCGCGCTCGATGGCGGCTTTGTTCATCGGCATCGGCCCAGCCCTCGCCGCTTCACCCACTGGCCGGCGCGTGAGCCTTGTAGCGCTGGCAGACCGCTGCACCTGCCCAGCCGCATTTTCGACAGGTCGGTGTAGTGCGGGACGAGCTCATAAGTGCTTGCTGAGGCACCGGCACGGGCGCAATGTTCTCGTCCGCCTGCATCCCCCTCACCTTGAGTACGTCGATGGGGCCACGTTTGATCGCGAGCCCCGGCACGATGGGCCGTGTCGGCTTCCGCACGTCAATGGGATCGAACTCCTCGGAATAGCGTGCGCGCCACGAACCCGAGTTGCCGGGATAGCGCATCGGCGCATTTGCAAGCCGGTCCGCCACGAGCGTGCCCCTTGTCCATCTCGCAACGTGATGGGCTCGCCCCAATCGGCACCTCGACGAAGGCGTTCATCATCGGGCGGGTTGATGCCGGTGGCAATGACACCTGCCCCCGAACCCTCCTTGCCCTGCGCGTCACTTCTACGTAACACCAGGGGCGATCGCAACATCCATCCCCCACATGCCGCCTCCCCTCATCCAGCTCAGCGACATCCGTCTCACCTTCGGCGGCACGCCGCTGCTCGAAAGCGTAGAGCTCACCGTCCGGGCGGGGGAGCGAGTGTGCCTTGTCGGGCGCAACGGCTCGGGGAAATCGACGCTGCTCAAGATCGCGGCGGGCCTCATCGAGCCGGACGGCGGCGAGCGCTTCATGCAGCCTGGAGCGGTGGTGCGCTACCTGCCGCAGGAGCCGGATCTGTCCGACTTTCCCAGCACGCTCGCGTACGTGGAAAGCGGGCTCGGCCCCGCCGACGACCCGCACCAGGCCCGCTACCTCCTGGAGCAGATGGGGCTCACGGGAAACGAGGGCCCTGCCCACCTCTCGGGCGGCGAGGCACGCCGCGCGGCGCTGGCCAGCGTGCTGGCGCCCGACCCTGACATCCTGCTGCTCGACGAGCCCACCAACCACCTTGACCTGCCAGCCATCGAGTGGCTGGAGGCTCGGCTCGCCCAGAGCAAGGCCGCGCTGGTGCTTATCTCGCACGACCGACGCTTCCTGGCGAACCTGTCGCGCACCACCGTGTGGCTCGACCGCGGCCGGACGATACGCGCCGAGTTGGGCTTCGGCGAGTTCGAGACTTGGCGCGACCGCAAGCTTCAGGAGGAGGAAGTCACCCAGCACAAGCTCGACCGCAAGATCGCGCGCGAGGAGCACTGGATGCGCTATGGCGTCACCGCGCGGCGCAAGCGCAACGTGCAGCGCGTGGCGCAGCTCAGCGCCCTACGCCAGGCACGCCGCGAGTACCGCCTCGCCGCCGGCAAGGCCGAGATGGTCGCGACACAGGCAGACATCTCCGGCGCCCTCGTGATCGAGGCCAAGGGCCTGGCCAAGACGTTCGCCGCACGCGTCATCGTCAGGGACCTGTCACTGCGCCTCATGCGCGGCGACCGCATCGGCATCATCGGCCCCAACGGCACTGGCAAGACCACGCTCGTCAACCTCCTTACCGGCGCGCTAGCACCTGACAGCGGCACGGTGCGGCTGGGCGCCAATGTGAGCCTCGCCAGCCTCGACCAGGGCCGCGAGAGCCTCGACCCCAGCTGGACTGTCAGCGAGGCGCTGACCGGCGGGCGCGGCAACACCGTCACGGTCGCCGGCCAGAGTAGGCATGTGATCGGCTACATGCAGGACTTCCTGTTCTCCCCGCAGCAAGCGCGCACGCCCCTGTCGGCCCTCTCCGGTGGCGAGCGCGGCCGTCTAATGCTGGCCCGCGCGCTCGCCAGGCCATCCAACCTCCTGGTGCTCGACGAGCCCACCAACGACCTCGACCTGGAGACCCTGGACGTGCTGGAGGAGCTTCTCGGCACCTACGCCGGCACCGTCATACTGATCAGCCACGACCGAGATTTCCTCGACCGCGTCGTCAACGCGGTGTGGGCGCCCGAGGGGGACGGCCGCTGGACCGAGTACGCCGGCGGCTACACCGACATGCTGGCCCAACGCGGCGCCGACCTCGCCGGCACCAGGCCGCAGAAGGCCAAGCCCCGGTCGGCAGAGAAGCCGGCGAACGCGCCCCGGGCACCGCCGCCGGAAAAGCGCAAGCTCAGTTTCAACGAGCAGCACGCCCTCGCCACGCTACCCAAGGCGATGGCGGCCCTGCAGGCGCGAATAGAGGCCCTGCAGGCAAGGCTCGACGACCCCTCCTTCTACGGTCGCGATCCGAACGCCTTTGCCGAGACCACGGTGGCGCTGGCTGCCGCGCAGTCGGAACTCGCCGCGGCAGAGGAGAGATGGCTGGAGCTGGAACTGCTGCGCGAGGCGATCGCCGGCAGCTAAGCCCAGTCAGGGGCGATCCCGCCGCGCGCGCGCCGCCGTCACCTCCCGCGCAACGCGGGTTGGGAACCCCCGCCGCAGGTGCTAAGTTCCTCAGTGCGGGGAGCGGGCAATCGTCTGGGATTGCGAGGAGAGGGACGTGTTCACCTGGTCATTGACTGCCCGTTTCCTGGGATCGTTTAGCAATTTCGTTTTCTCCATCGTCCTCGGCGCGTTCGCCATGGGCGTGTTCTGGTATTACTATCCCGACCAGTTCCTGACGCTGCAGCGTTCGACATCGGCGGTGCGCGAATGGATCGTCGCCCGGGCTTGGTCGGCGCGCTCCGAGACCATCTTCCGCTTCCTCCTGGAAGACCGCCAGCTCCTGCTGATCGTCTTCGTCCTCGCCGCCCGTTTCCTCCTCGGCCTGCTGCTCCTCCCGATCAAGGCCCTGTTCGTCCGCGGCCTGTGACGGCCCGGCGCGGCGTACCCGGATCGAAGTTGCAGATTTTCGTCTTCTATATCTCGTACCGCGCGGGCTGGCAGCTTAAAGGGCTCGCACGCCCTGAGGGCGTGGGATGACGGCCTGGATCGCCTGCTTTATTGACGCATGTCTTCGACGAGGTCTCCCGGCCGACGACCCGGGGTCAATGCAGGAGCTTGCCCTTGTTCCTGAGTTCCAGCGAACCGTTGCGAGGACGGGTTGACCCATCTTGGGTGGTCTCCAATGCTTGCGAGCTGGCCTATGAGTTATGAGCGCTCATCGGCGCAGCTTCATTAGACTCTTACCCGAAGAATCTTTGACAGAACGAGTCCAACATTGAAAGACGAGCCGTCAGGCGGCGGCGAGCAGATCAACGATCTTCTGGATGGCTGCATC
>JAFMSC010000387.1 GCA_017353825.1 Hyphomicrobiaceae bacterium
TAAGCAAGCCGCGCTCGACCAGGAGGCTGCGGAAGCCGCAGCCGCAGCCGCCCAAGCCGAGGATGCCCGTCGCGGGGTTGAGGCGGCCGTGAGGGATTGGGAACGCGCCGCCGAGCCGATCTCCATTTTGGTCAGTCGCAAGGCGGGGCGGGTGTTCGTGCGCCAAGGCTCAACTCCCATCCACGAGGCGCCCGTGCGCGTCCTGGATGGCCCGCCTCTGGGCACACACGTCTACCTGGCGATGGCAGCCGCCGAGGACGGGGTGTCCCTGCGTTGGGTGTCCGTCTCCCTGCCGTCGCGGGCGCCTCAAGCCCACCCCCTGCGCGAGGCCCGGGGCCCGCCCGGATCGACCAATGTGGTGGCGGGCCACCAGCATGAGACGGCGTTGGGCGCACTTGCGCGCTTCGCGCTGCCGGAGGAGACGGCCCGGTTCATCGCCGACCGGTTGTGGCCTGGCGCCACCTTGATCGTCTCCGACTATGGGGCGAGCGGCGAGACGGGCATCGGCACCGATTTCATTGTCATAACACGCTGACGTTGCGCGGCAGCCGGAGCCCGCCAGCCGCCCACAGGGCGCGGTCGCGAAGGCGTTTTGCAGTGGTTCTGCCGCTTGGCCGACTTGTGTTAACCCGCCTGCGGGGCTACTGCTGACGCATCGTGACCGGCAAGAAAGCCGCAGACGTGGGCGGCTTGGCGTCCGGCACGGCGGGGATGTTTCATGCGCAAGGTGCTTGCGGGCGTTTTCGGCGCCCTCGTTGTCATCGGCGCCGGCGCATACGCCGGCGTCCTCTACTGGGCACAGTACGCCGCCACCCGCGAGGTCGATGCCGCGCTCGACCGCTGGCGCGCCGGCGGCGGCACCGCCACGCGTGGCCACGTCGCGTTCGACCTGTGGACGCGGACCGTCAAGATCGCGGATGTGGCGCTGCGATCGCGCGCATCGCCCGACGATCAGCTGTCGATCGCGCAGGTCGTGGCCACCGGCGTGGACGCCTCTGGCGGGGCAGACCGTCTCGAACTCGTCGATCTGGAGATCCGCAGCACGATGCCGGGCATCACCCAGGCGTGGGTGGAGCAGAAGGCCCCGCGCGTCGCCTTCACCGGGTTCTCCGCGCGTCCCTCGGCGCCGCGCCCGGGTGCCGGGCCGTTCGACTGGATACGCATCTGGCTCGAGCAGTTCAGCACCATCACGGCACAGACAATCGAGGTGCCTTCGCTCGCCGTCACGGTCGCCCTCGCGGCTGGCGACGACCGGCCGGATCGCGTGGGTGCGGTGGAGTACACCTCTACCAACCTCGTCCTGCGCGATGTCGCAAACGGCCACGTCGCCGAGGCGACCATCGATGGCATCGCGGTGCGCAGCAACGCCGGCCGCTACGGGGAGTTCACTGGCGAGATCGGCAAGACCTCCATCCTCGACATGGACGTGGCCCCGGTGCTGGCGTTCCTCGACCCGTCCCGGCCGGGCCGCGACGGCTACCAGCGCGTTTACCGGCAGGTATCCACCGGTCCCTACACGCTGCGCTTCGCCGATGGCGGCGGTCTCACCGCCGAGCGGTTCGTGGCCGAGGATATCGGCCTCTACCCATCCAAGCTGTCTCTCGACGACTTCATCTTCCTCGCCGAGATCGGCCATCCGGCAGGCAAGCCGCCGACGCCGACGCAGGTGAGCATGCTGGCCGAAAAGGTGGCTGGCCTCTACGACGGCATCCACCTCGGCGAGCTGCAGCTTTTGGACTTGCGTCTCAGCGCGTTGCGGGTTGCGCGCCTGGCCATCAACGGGTTGGATGACGGCCGACTCGCCGAGTTGTCGATCGAGGGCGTCGACGGCGGCCAGTTCCCGGCGAGCGCCCCGCCCAGGATCGGCGGGCTGACCGCGAAGGGCTTCCAGATCGGCAAGCTTTTGCGCAGTACCTCGCGGCTCGTGACCTCGCCCGAGTGGGCGCAGGGGCCGGCTCAGGTGCTGCAGGACCTGTCCCTGCTCGATGGCGTCGAGGTCAAGGAGATCGCGCTCGCGGACCCGGCAACCCAGCGCGTCGTGCACCTGGAGGCGCTGAACGCGTCATGGGGGCAGTTCGTCGGCGACCTTCCCTCCGAGGTCCGCTTGTCGGCAAGGGTGCGCGCGCCCGTCAGCGCCATGGAGACCGAGCCGATACTGAAGGCGCTTGCCGCCCACGGTATCCCCGCGATGACGGCCAGCCTCGATCTCGGCGCCAGCTGGACCGAGGCCGCACAAACCGTCGCGGTGGCGCCGGCCACCTTTGAGATCGGAGATCTCTTCGCCGTGTCGCTCAAGGCGTCGGTCGGCAAAGTTCCGCGCGAGGCCTTCTCTTCCGACCCTGTGAAGGCGTTGGCGAGCGTGGGGCTGGCGGAGGCCGGCCCCATCGAGTTGACGCTGCGCGACCTCGGCGCGCTCGATCTGGTGGCGGCCGAGCTCGCTCGGGCCAAGGCCGTGGGGCCGGAGGCCGGGCGCTCGCTGTTGGCGGAGTCCTTCGCCCAGAAGGCCGCCGCGTTCGGCGAGCCGACCCCGCAGGCGCAGGCGTTCTTCGATGCGGTCGGCCAGTTCCTGCGCACCAAGGGAGAGACCTTGACGATCACCCTGACGCCCAGAGGCCGTATCGGCGTGCTCGAGGTCATCGACGGCGCCCGGCAAGACCCCGTGGCCGCGCTGCTCGCCAACTTTGGTGTGGAGGCACGCACAGGCAAGTGAGGAATCTGGCAGGAGCCAAGCCCCCATTGCTAGCCCCTCAGCTGCGAACAGCCCACCACGAATATCAGGATCGGATTGTGTGGCGCGAAAGATACGAGTATAACCCCGCGCCTATGCGTTTGATCACAAAGACCCCGGAGCTGAACGACCTCTGCCGTCGGCTCGGCCAGCACAATTTTGTCACAGTCGATACTGAGTTCATTCGCGAGCAGACGTTCTGGCCCAAGCTGTGTGTCGTGCAGCTGGCCGGCCCCGGCGAGGAGGCTATCGTCGATCCGCTCGCGCCGGCGATTGACCTCGCGCCGTTCTTCGCTTTGCTGGCCGACAAGCGGGTGGTCAAGGTGTTCCACGCCGCCCGGCAGGATCTGGAGATCGTCTGGAACCAAGCCCGGCTCATCCCGCATCCGATCTTCGATACCCAGGTGGCCGCCATGGTGTGCGGCTTCGGCGAGTCCGTTAGCTATGTGAGCCTCGTCAAGCAGCTGACCGGCCACAACCTGGACAAGACCTCGCGCTTCACGGACTGGGCGCGGCGGCCCCTGTCCGAGACCCAGCTCGCCTACGCGCTCGCGGACGTAACGCACCTGCGCGACGTCTACCGCCGCCTTGTGGGCGAGCTGGAGGCCACCGGCCGCCTGGGCTGGCTCGACGAGGAGATGGCGGAGCTGACCAGCCCCAAGACGTACGAGACCCGCCCCGAGGACGCTTGGCGCCGCCTCAAGCTGCGCGTGCGCAACCGCAGGGGGCTTGCTGTGCTGATCGAGCTGGCGGCCTGGCGCGAGAAGCTTGCCCAGACGATGGACGTGCCGCGCAACCGCATCCTGCGCGACGAAGCACTCTACGACATCGCCAACAGCGCGCCCACCGATACGGCCCAGCTCAGTCACCTGAGGTCGCTGAGCGAGGGGTTCTCCCGCTCCGGCCGCGCCAGGGAGATCGTCGAGGCCGTGAACCGCGGTCTGAAGCGCGATCCGAGAACGCTGCCGCCCCTGCGCGAGGGCGCCGGGCTGCCGGCGGATAAGGTGGCCACCGTCGAGCTCCTGCGCGTGCTGCTCAAGGCCTGCGCCGCCCGCAGCAAAGTGGCGCCCCGCCTGATTGCCGACGCCGAGCACCTGGAGCGCCTGGCCGCCGAGGACGACCCCGACATCCCCGCGCTGAAAGGCTGGCGCTACGAGCTGTTCGGCGCCGAGGCGCAGCGCCTGAAGCGCGGCGAGCTCGCCCTTCGCATCGAGAAGGGTGAAGTGGTCCCCGTGCCCGTGAAGCCGCCCCGAAGTATCCCGCAAGAATGCGCTTGATGGTGGCCGTTTTTCCGCCGACGCGCCCGCCCAGCAAGGGCGGGGAATCCGATCGCGCCCCGCGCCGCGGGTCGCGTCAAGCCGGTGGCCAACCTATCCAGGAGCCGTGCCGCTCTGCATGTAGGTCGCGTCCGCCCATAGGCCCGCGGAGCCGGTGGCGCCGATCAGGCCCAAGACGGCTGCCAGCAGTGCCGCAACGAGCAGCACGGCAATGAGGATTGTTCGCAAGGTCCGCACCCAGTCGATCGTGGTCATGACGTTGTTGTTTTCGGAGCGGCCGTTCCAGCCCGCAGCTTTCGGGCGCTTGCGCCCAAACGGCGCCCTTGAGCAAGCTGCGCAGTGGCCAGGAGGCTCGCCTCGTCCTTTCTAGGCCGAAAGGTGGCGTGTCGGGGCGCACGAGGGAAGCCCGCCTCACGCCAGGG
>JAFMSC010000075.1 GCA_017353825.1 Hyphomicrobiaceae bacterium
GTACCGGCGTGGTGACGAACGGGACACCCGCTTGGCTGAGCGCCGCTACCGCCTCGGCCGATTTCGCGTGCCGACCCGACCAGGCGACGTGCACCGGCTTGTCGGTCTCCGCCGCCGCGGCCGCGATGGCCTCGCAGGCGCGCGCCGCCGATGGCCCCGAGATGGACGCAAGCAGGATCGAGAGCTGGTCGATGTGCGGGTCGGCCAGCACCAGCTTCAGCGCGGCCGTCAGCACGCCCATGTCGTTGAAGAACGCCGCCGTCACGTCCGCCGGGTTCTCGGGCGAGGCGTACGCCGGCACCACCGTCCTCAGCGCCGCCAGGGTCTCCTCTGAGAACGGCGGCAGCGTCAGGCCGCCCTTCACCGCCGCGTCGGCGTAGACGATGCTGGAGCCCCCGGAGATCGACAGCACGCCCACGCGGTTGCCGCGCGGCAGGCGCCCCTGGGCGAACAGCTTGGCGATGTCGACGATGGGCTCAACGTCGTCAACCTCGATCAGCCCGGCCTGGCGCAGCGCCGCGCGGTAGAGATCGGCGCTGCCCGTCATGTTGGCGGTATGCGAGGCGGCGGCCTTGACGCCGGCGTCCGTGATGGCGGCCTTCCAGATCATCACCGGCTTGCCCGTCGCCAGCGATTTGCGGCCCACGTCGAGCAGGCGCCGCGCGTCCGGCGTGCCCTCCAGGTAGGCGAACACCGCCGACGTGCCCGCATCGTCGAGGAAAGCGGAAAGCAGCTCGGGCATGTCGATGTCGGTCTCGTTGCCCGACGAGACGCAGTAGCGGAAGCCCAGGCCCTGGGCTTCCGCGAGATTGACGATGGCGTAGCCGAAGCCGCCCGACTGGAACGCGCACGACACCGAGCCCGGCCGGAAATCGGTCTCGTCGATGACGCTGCCGAAGGCCGCCCACACCCGCGCTTCCAGCGACAGCACGCCCTGGCAGTTGGGTCCAATGACGCGCACGCCGCTCTCGGCGATGGCGCCCGTCAGCTCGGCCTCGAGCTTGCGCCCCTGCGCGCCGCTCTCGCGGAAGCCGGCGGTCAGCACGATCGCAAACGGGATTTTGGCCCTGCCGCAGTCGCGAATCGCAGCGGCCACGGCCGCGGCGGGCACGGCGACAATGGCCAGGTCGCAGGGCGCACCGATCGAGGCAGCATCAGGGTAGCACTTGAGGCCGTGCAACTCGGGATACTTTGGATTGACCGGAAACATCCCACCGGCGTAGCCCGCCCCCTTGAGCGCCTTGATTGGCTGGCCGCTGATGCGGCCGAGATCCGCCGAGGCGCCAATGATGGCGATGCCGCGCGGATGGAACAGACGCTCGAAGCTCACGGGTCCTCCTCCCCTGGCCGATGCGGCCGCAGCGACCATCCCCCTTGCCGCCGGCCCCGGCCTAATGTCGTTGTTGCGCGCGCTCGGTGCCGGCCCATAGTCTCGCCATCGGGCGCCACCTTCAAGCGCGCAGTGAACGAATGGGAATTCCCGCATGATGAGTGTCGAGGAGGCCATCGTCGGCCGCCACTGTTTCCGCGCCTTTCTGCCCACTGCGGTGCCGCGCAAGCTGATCGCGCGCATTCTTGAGATCGCCGGGCGGGCGCCCTCGGGCTCCAACATCCAGCCGTGGAAGGTGTGGGTGCTCGACGGGGCTGTGAAGGAGGCGCTCAGCAAGGAGCTGACCGACCTCTACGACGCTGGCAGGCTCGGCCCGCGCGAGTACAACTACTACCCGGAGACGTGGCGTGAGCCCTACCTGGCGCGCCGGCGGGCCTGCGGCTGGGGGCTCTACGGCCTCCTCGGCATCGGCCGCGCCGACAAGGACAAGATGCACGCCCAACACCGACGCAACTTCCTGTTCTTCGACGCGCCCGTTGGCCTGATCTTCTCCATCGACCGCGATATGGAGCAGGGCTCCTGGCTCGATTACGGCATGTTCCTTGAGAACATCATGATCGCCGCCCGGCCCTTCGGCCTGGAGACCTGCCCGCAGGCCGCGTTCCTCAACTTCCACGACGTGCTGCAGAAACGCCTCAGCATCCCTGCAGAGCAGATGATCGTGTGTGGCATGGCGCTCGGCTACCCGGACCCCGGCGCCGAGGTCAATGCGTTCTCCCCGGAACGGCTGAAGCCCGCGGAGTTCGTGACCTTCGTCGAGGAGCTGAAATAGGCGCCAGACCCTCCGGGTCCGAAGCGATGGCTGCAAGGCAGCCGTCGGCAACGCCAGCGTCGGACACACCGCGTCTCGCAATCGCCAAATTTCTTGAGAACACGTTTGGGCTGCTGTGACGGGTAGCCCCCTGATGATCCATACGAACCAGATGATCCATGATGATCCATAAGGTCGGACTCGCAACGCTGGTCTTGTCGGCAGCGCTCCTTGCCATCAACCCGACGCGGACCTTCGCCGAGGAGGGGGGAAGCGAGACCGGCGTGCTGGGCAAGCTCTGGCAGGGCATCAAGCAAGAAACGAGCAAGATCGAAGACGACGCCAGACGCATGTACGAGAGCACGCCGCGCCAAGGCTCCTGCCAGGAGCGACGCGCCCGCATCCTGGCGGTGCTCCCGGACGCGCTGACTTTTGTCCGACTCGCACGCAACGTCTACGACAGCAAGCACGAGGCGCAGATGAGATCGGCCGGCCTCAGTACGCTCGATCTCGGAAGTGGCAGGACGGCCTATTACGAGTCCGCGGGGAGGCGCTACGCGGAGGTCCACATCGACGAGGCGGGCCGCCGGGCCGTCGTCGTCTTCCGCGGGACGCGGCTCACCGTGCAGAGCGACGTCTCGACCGATGTCACGAACTTCGTCGGCCTCCCCTCCGGCTACTACCGTTGGGCCTCTGCCCTGGCAGCGCGCGTCGTGCGCGACCATCCTCGGATGCAGGTCGTCGCGACGGGACATTCGCTTGGCGGCGGCCTGGCGATCTACGCCGTGCTGCGCAATCCCGGAGTGAAGGGCTTCGCGTTCAACCCTGCGGGTCTGGCGAAGCTCACCTGGGCCAAGACGAGCCGAGCTGAGCGGGCGCGCACCAATGCCGCACTGACCGTGGTCTCCACCCGCAACGGTCAGGTTGTCGAGCCCGTCACCGCCACCTCCCTCGCCGGCGGCTCAGTCCTGCCCGGGCACGTCATTGTGCTGGAGTCCGATGCCCTCAACCCGGTCGCCCTGCACAGCGCCACGGCCGTCGTCACGGCGCTGGAGCGGGTGGACGCGAACCACGCCAGCGGCTCGGTCTGCGACGGCGACCTGGGCGTGCTCGCCCATTGATGGCGTGCTCGCCCATTGACGGCGTGCCCGCCCATGGACGTCGTGCGCGCGGTCATCCGTGGCGCAATAGCCTACCGCGGGCACCGCCTGCGAATGGCTCCCGTGCCGGCTACTCAAGCTTAAGAGTAGCCCGCAGGAAGGCCGTGACCGCCTTCACGGATGCACTGTGGGCCTCGGCGTTGTAGGCGATGGTGGGGCCGCGCACGACGCAGGGGTCGTCCATGGTGAAGGGCTGCTTGGTGTCCGCGTTGATGATCCGCCCCTCCGACTCCTCGGCAAGCCGGCACGCCCGCGTGCTCTGCGACTGCTCGGCCTTGACCGGGGTCTTGAAGTTCGCCCCGTCGAAGACATGATAGGCGCCGGCGTACTCGGTGAGCATCACGTCCTTGCCAGCCTTGCGCAACCGCTCGACATAGGCCCGGCACGGCGCCACGGGCACGTAGTCGTCGTCGCTGCCGTGGAAGAGCCTGATCGGCCTGTCGGCGAGGTTCTCATCGTCAATATAGCTCGTGGCGCAGTTCGCATAGAACGGAATATAGGCGGCAAACTCCGCATTCGCTGGTCCGTGCATGCCCTGGAAGCGCTTCATGCTGGCGTAGAGAATGGCCTGGCCGCCCCGAGAGAAGCCCATCGCCGCGATCCGCGCCGGGTCGACGCGCGGATGCTTGGCGATAAGCTCGAGCGCCCGATAGGCGTCGTAGGTCTGAACCAGGCGGCCGAGCAGCGCCTGGTTCGCGCTGACGGAAACGAGGCCGCGTGCCGAGAAGCTGTCGACCAGGAACGTCGCGAACCCCATGCCGTTGAGCACCTGAACCCAATCGTGCGCGTTGCGGCCGATGCCGCCCGAGCCGTGGATCAGGACAACCGTCGGCAAGCGCGCGACGCTCGACTCCGGCAGGCGCAGCTCTCCCGCGATCACAACCTCGCCACCCTGCTTGGCCCCGGTGAGGAATTGCTGGTCGGTCAGCGTCAGGGTCTTGAAGGGGTGAATCTCAACTCTGGCGGTTTGCGCGCTCGCCATGTGCGGCAACAGCCCCGCCAGAGCAGCGCAAGCCATGCCGACCGCAACGCGACTGAGCCGCCTCAATGGTGGGCGCATAGCCTCCTCCCCGGCACACAGTTGGTGTTGTGAACGTCAGTCTCCCCTGATGATAGCGCAACCGACTGAGCTAGCAATATCACCCTCAAGACAGAGGCGCGCGTTGCCTCGCCAGAACGTTGAAGAGCTCTCCGGCTCGGGAGAGATTGGCTGGGCAAAAGCGGGCCGACGCCTCACCGCGCCTCACCGCGCCCTATGGACGCTTGCCCCTCCTGGTCTGACAACAATTCACAGCGTCCACGCCAACCAGACAGCGGCCGCCGACCAGGAAGCCGCCGATGTCGCCTCGGCGCACAGCACGCGCCGGCCGAGCCGGACGAGAAAGGCTGCCCACACCAGCCGCAGCGCCTAAGACCGGCGCCCCAGCCCCTCGATCGGCGGGCTGAGCCCATGCCCACGTTGGCAATAATGGCGGCGAGGCCCGCTTGCGTACCCAACATTGAGGAGACCCGCCAGGCTCCCATGCCGCCGGTTGTTTGCGACAATCAGTGTCGCCGTGGCCAGGCACGATCACAATGACCACGCGGGCCACGAGATAGGCGGCGTACGGTGCAAGGGCATCACACCACCCGGTCGCGCGTCAGCGCATTCACCTCCGCCGCGCTGTAGCCGAGCAGCCGTGTGAGCACCTCGCGCGTGTGCTGCCCGAGCCGTGGCGGCGCAGTGTAGGCGTCGAGCGGGGTGCCGCTGAGATGCACGGCGCTCTTGACGGCCTTCACCACGCCGGCGCTGGCGTGCTCCATCTGGGCGAGCATCCCGCGCGCCTTCAACAGGTCGCTCTCGCACACCTCGCCCACGGTGCGGATGGCGCCCGACGGCACGCCGGCCTTATCGAGGCGCGCCATCCACTCATCCCGGCTACGCGCTTTGACGATCGCTCTGATGAGCGGCACCAGCGCCTCTCGGTTGCGCACGCGGTCGGCGGCCTTGGCGAAGCGCGGGTCGTCCACCAGGTCGGGCGTCTCGGCGGCCTTGCAGAAGCGCCGCCACAGGTCGTCGTTGGCCACGCCCAGGTTGATCCAGCCGTCCGCCGCCTCGAAGGTCTCGTAAGGGACGATGGTGGGGTGCTCGTTGCCACGGCGCTTGGGCGTCTCGCCGGTGGCGAAGTAGATGCCAGCGTTGAAGGTGAGCAGCGACGCCATCGCCTCGTACATGGAGATGTCCACGTGCTGACCCTGGCCGGTCGATTTGGCCGCATACAGCGCCGCCAGGATGCCCTGCACGGCATAGAGGCCGGAAACCAGGTCAGCCACGGCGATGCCCACCTTGTAGGGGGCGCCATCGCGCGGGCCGGTGATGTCCATGATGCCGGCCTCGCCCTGCGCGATCACGTCGTAGCCGGCGCGGTTCTTCTGGGGACCGCTGGCGCCGAAGCCGGAAATGGAGGCATAGACCATGGCCGGCCGACGCTTCTTCACCGCCGCGTATCCGAAGCCCAGGCGGTGCATGGCGCCGGGGCGGAAGTTCTCGACCAGGATGTCGGATTTGTCGATGAGCCGCCACAGCACCCCCTTGCCGGCCTCGCTCTTCATGTCGAGGGTGATGCTCTTCTTGTTGCGGTTGACCGAGAGGAAGTAGGCCGCCTGGTCGCCCTGGTAAGGCGGCGCGAAGGCGCGCGTGTCGTCGCCCTTGCCGGGTTGCTCCACCTTGATCACCTCGGCGCCCATGTCGCCGAGCTGCATGGTGCAGTAGGGCCCCGACAGCACCCGCGTCAGGTCAACCACACGCAATCCTTCCAGCGGACGCATTCCGTCTCCCTCTTATCAGTGTCTCCAACGTTTGTGTCACGGGCGTCAGACCCTCCGGACCCCCCGGGATCTGACACCTGTCTACGCCAGCACGTTGACCGGCTTCCCGGCCAGCCAGGCATCGATGGCCTCAACCATGCCGGCGTAGAAGTCGCGGTAGGTCTCCTCCGTCACGTAGCCGAGGTGCGGGGTGAGGAGCGCGCGCGGCTCGGCGCGCAATGGGTGATCGGGCGGCAGCGGCTCCACCTCGAAGGTGTCGCCGCCGAAGCCGGCAATGCGCTTCTCCTTGAGCGCCGACACGAGCGCCGTCTCGTCGATGATGGGCCCGCGCGAGGTGTTGATCAGCAGGGCGGTGGGCTTCATCAGACCAAGCTCGCGAGCGCCGATGAGGCCGCGCGTGCGCGCCGAGAGCACCAGGTGGATCGAGATCACGTCAGAGCGGCGGAACAGTTCGTCCTTCTCGACCCGCTCGGCGCCCCGCTCTTTGGCCTGCTCGGGCGTCAGGTTCTGGCTCCAGGCGATCACCTTCATGCCCATGGCCGCGCCGATGCGGCCCACCTTGGCGCCAAGATTGCCGAGCCCGAGCATGCCGAGCGTCTTGCCCTCCAGGTCCGTGCCGAGCGTGGTCTGCCAGCCGCCACCGGGGCGCATCGCATGGAACTCCTCGCGGAAGTGGCGGGCGAGGGCGATCATCATGCCGACCGCGAGCTCGGCGGTGGAGCGGCCGGCGCCGCCCGTCGCGCAGACCGTGATACCGTGCGCCTTGGCGGCCTCCAGGTCGATTGACGCATTGCGCTTGCCGGTGGTGACCAGCAGCTTGAGCTTTGGCAGTCTCTCGAACAGCGTGCGCGAGAACGGCGTGCGCTCGCGCATGATGCCGACGATCTGGAACTCGGCGAGCGCGCGCGCTGCGGCGTCCACGTCCCGCAGTCGCTCGTTGAACGCCACGACCTTGTGTGCTTTCTGCAGGCGGGACCAGTCGGCCATGCCGAGTGCCACGTTTTGGTAGTCGTCGAGAATGGCGATGGCGGCCATGGGGCGTCCTCTCGTCGTTTGGTCGGGTGCGCTTCCGTCGCTCCGACGGGCGCAACGCCAGGCAGCTTGTCACGCCCGAACAGGATCGCACAAGGGGGCGGCCCGGCGCCGCGCCTCATACCGTGACGCCGATCCCCTTGGCCATCAGTGCCGCCATCAGCAGGATCGCGACCACGCCCGCCATTTCTAGGTGGATGATGGTGCGGACCAGCTTGAGCCTCTCGGGCGCTGGCTTCGGCACCTCGCCCGCCTTCACCGCCGGACGCCAGCTCAGGAACTCCCGCGTAGGGATGATCGAGGCGAGAGCGAGGAGCACGAACAGGGTGAGCTTGGTGTGGAACGCCCAGTTGTGGAAATAGTAGTAGGCGCCCTTCTCGAAGTAGAATACCCGGGTGAACCCCACCAAGAGCAGCACGCTGGCCGAGATGCCTAGGATCATGTCGGCGAGCAGGACCTTGCGCGCGCTCTCGACCGTGAGGATGCCCCTGATCAGCACAAACTCCAGGATGAGGGCGGCGAACAAAGTGAATGCCGACAGGTGATGCAAAAAGGCGAACAGGGCTGCCGTCGTCATGGCGCTGATCCTTCGACTCTGGGCATGGCAAGGGCTTCTTAGCAGACACCTTCGCCCGAGGCATCACCGCCTGCGCAGGTGTGGCAGGCAGGCCCCAGAAGCGCTACAGTATCGGCCAGCAATCAGGGTGTCTTTGTCCGGAGCGGTCGTGCAGCCGAAACCCGAGGACTACGACTATGAGCTAGACGAGGTCCTGGACGCCGTGGTGGGTATCAGGGCGCTGGTGCCCTCCGACGCATTCACCGCCGAGATTCTCGGCACTGAGCGTGTGGGCCACGGCGCGCTCATTCGCAGCGACGGCCTGGTGCTCACCATCGGCTATCTGATTACCGAAGCCGAGACCATCTGGATTAGCCTGAGCGGGGGGCGCACGGTTCCGGGCCACGTGCTGGGCTACGACCAGGAGACGGGCTTCGGCCTCGTGCAGGCGCTGGCGCATCTCGACGAGCCCACGCTTCCGCTCGGCCGTTCCGGCGACGCCGAGGTCGGCATGCGCGTGGTGGTGGCCGGCGGCGGCGGGCGCGGTCGGTCAGTGGCGGCGCGCATCATCGCCAAGCAGGAATATGCCGGGTACTGGGAATACCTGCTCGATGAAGCGATCTACACGGCGCCGGCGCACCCCTTCTGGGGCGGCACGGCGCTGATCGGCCCGAGCGGCGAACTGCTGGGCATCGGCTCGCTGCAGATCCAGGCGGTGAGCGCGGACCCGGAGCAGCCGCTGCCGCACCGCGAGCGCCAGAGCGACGAGGCCAACATGATCGTGCCCATCGACCTCTTGAAGCCGATCCTGCAGGACCTCGCCACCATCGGGCGACCCAACCGTCCGGCCCGGCCGTGGCTCGGGCTCTATGCCACCGAGGTCGGGAGCAGCGTAGCGCTGCTGGGCGTGGCGGTGCGCGGGCCGGCACAGGCGGCGGGCCTGCGCGAGGCCGACGTGGTGCTGGCGGTGGCCGGCGCCCCCGTGAGCAGCCTGGCGGAGCTGTTCCGGCGCGTCTGGGCGCTGGGCGAAGCCGGCGTCCAGGTGCCGCTGACGGTCAACCGCGAGGGCCGGACCTTCGAGGTCACCGTGCGCTCCACCGATCGCGGTAAGCTCCTCAAGGGCCCCGTGCTGCATTGAAGCACCCCGTGAAGCACCCCGTCGTCCGGAGGAGGGAGCCAACGACGAGCCGCGCTCCGATCGGGGACCTCGGCGAGACGTTCGACTGGCTGACGCAGGTCCCCGATCGCCTCGGCTCGGATTGCGGGGATGACGGGTCACCTTAATCTCAATGGTTGTCGCGGGGGATGCCTTTGGTGGCGGCGATCTTCTGATATTTGACCGCGGGCTTCAGCACCATGCCCTGGGCGAACTCGCCCACCAGGCCGCGCTGGATCTCCTGCCACGGCGTCTGGTGCGCCGGATAGTGGTAGCCGCCGTGGCCCGTTAAGTCTGCGCGCCGGCGGTCCTCCTCCTCCTTCGAGATGAGGATGTCCGCTGTGCGCTTGTTAAGGTCGATGCGTACGCGGTCGCCCGTCCTGAGAATGGCGAGGCCGCCGCCGGTGGCAGCCTCGGGCGAGGCGTTGAGGATCGAGGGCGAACCCGAGGTGCCGGACTGGCGGCCGTCGCCGATGCATGGCAGCTCGCTCACGCCCTTCTTGATGAGGTAGCTGGGGGGCCGCATGTTCACCACCTCGGCGCCGCCGGGATAGCCGACGGGGCCGGCGCCGCGCATGAACAGGAAGCAGTCCTCGTCGATATTGAGGGCGGGGTCGTCGATGCGCTTGTGGTAGTCCTCAGGACCGTCGAACACGATGGCGCGGCCTTCGAAGGCGTTCGGATCGCCCGGGTTTTCCAGGTAGCGCTTGCGGAACTGCTCGGAGATGCCGCTGGTCTTCATGATGGCGCTGTCGAACAGGTTGCCCTTGAGATTGAGGAACCCCGCCTTGTCCTTGAGCGGCTTGGCATAGGGGCGGATCACGTCGGCATCCTCAACCCGGCGCTCGGCGCAGTTCTCGCCGATGGTCTTGCCGTTTACGGTGATCGCACCTTGGTGGATCTTGCGGGCCCGCATCAGCTCGTTGACCACGGCGGGGACGCCGCCGGCGCGGTGATACTCCTCGCCCAGATATTTGCCCGAGGGCTGCAGATTCACCAGCAGCGGGATGGCGTAGCCCAGCTGCTCCCAGTCGTCGTTGTCGAGTTCGAGACCAACGTGGCGGGCAATGGCGTTGAAGTGGATGGGCGCGTTGGTAGAGCCGCCAATGGCGGAGTTGACCACGATCACATTCTCGAACGCCTCGCGGGTCATGATCTTCGACGGCCGCAGGTCCTCCCACACCATGTCGACGATGCGCCGGCCCGTTTCGTAGGCGATCTGGGCGCGCTCCTTGTGCGGGGCGGGAATGGCGGCGCAGCCCGGCAGCGACATACCGAGGGCCTCGGCCAGCGAGTTCATGGTGGAGGCGGTGCCCATGGTGTTGCAGTGGCCGGGGGACGGCGCCGAGGAGGCCACCAGCTCGATAAACGCGTCGTAGCCGATCTCGCCGGTGGCGAGCAGCTCGCGCGCCTTCCATACGATGGTGCCGGATCCGGCACGCTCGCCGCGGAACCAGCCGTTGAGCATGGGGCCGCCGGAGAGCACGATGGCGGGGATGTCGACCGTGGCCGCCGCCATCAGCTGCGAGGGCGTGGTCTTGTCACAGCCGGTGGTGAGCACGACGCCATCGATAGGGTAGCCGTAGAGGATTTCCACGAGACCCAGGTAGGCCAGGTTGCGATCGAGCGCGGCGGTGGGCCGCCTTCCGGTTTCCTGGATCGGATGCACGGGGAACTCGAAAGCGACGCCGCCGGCCTCGCGGATGCCCTCGCGCACGCGCTGCGCCAGCGCCAGGTGATGGCGGTTGCAGGGCGACAGGTCCGAGCCCGACTGGGCGATGCCGATGATGGGCTTTCCCGAGCTCAGCTCCTCGCGCGTCAGCCCGTAGTTCATGTACCGCTCAAGGTAGATGGCGGTCATGTCGGTGTTGGCCGGGTTGTCGAACCACTGGCGCGAACGCAGCTTCTTGATCGCATCAGGCGTGGGCTTTTGGGGCATGGCGTTTCCTCGAGCCGGGCGTTGCCGGAGGCTTGCGATATTCGAGCAGACTACATCCAGGTTCAATCAACGGCTAGGTCGCCTTGGCGGCCTGCCATGGGAATATGGCGGCTATGCTCAACCGGCAGACGAGGCTCGGGCCGATCCGACAGAGCCCGGAGCGTGCCATGACCTGCGCCATGACGTGGTGCCATGACCTCGCCATCACCTGGTGGCATGACCGCGCCGCTTTGCGGAGAACAGCCCCACCGAATTAGGCCGCCGCGGACCCGCAGCGCAGCATGGCCATCACGGTGGGCCAACGGTGGGCCGGGTCGGCCAAGACCACGCTGTTCGCGGGCACTCAAGCTCGCGGGACTTCCGGGGCACCGAGAAGGTCGCCCGGCAGATCATCGCGGCCAGGCGGGGATCCCAGGCGGCGATCGGCGGCCAATCTGCCGCGGATCGACCCGGCGCGGGTTGACGGAGATGATGCCATCGCGCGCGATCCCCGAACGATGATGCCGCGCGCGCGGCCTGAACCAAGCCTGGACACACCTGTCCAGCCTTGAGGCGCACGCCTCAATTGGTCCGAAGAAGGGTGGGACCATGGCAGCTTCGGGGCGACGGGGATCGCCTCCGGAGCGCGTCATGGGGGCTTGTAAGTCATGGGGGCTTGTAAGTCGTGGGGGCTTGTCATGGGGGGCTTCATGAACGAGGGGTACAGTGGCGCCTATTCCATCGAATTGCGGGCGCGCAATCCGATCGTTGTCGACGCGACGGGGCTGGAGGCGGCGCTCACCGCGCGTTTGGGTAAGGTTAGGCCGACCGGAGACCCGGAAAAGGGTGGGTTCCGGCTCTATTTTCTCGAAGACTACCCCGTCCAATTCAACGAAGGCTCCATCCCGGCCCAGCTCGCGCTGTTCGCGCCCGGGCCGCGCCCGCCTCAGGACCAGCAGCCCCCATCCATCGAGCAGGCGCTGCAGCAGAGCTGGTCGTTCCCCGAGGCCCGCCAGGTGTTCGGCGAGTGCCGACACAGCCTGCTGCTGGCGAACGTGATGTCGTCGCCTCTCCCGCACGATATTCGGCGGCGGATCATCGCCAACGGGCTTCTGGCCCTGCTGGAGAGCGCGGCCGTGGACCTCATTGAGTGGTCGCCCACGCAGCAGATGCTCGCCCCGGCGGAGGTCCGCCGCCGCTACGCGGCGCCAGAGGAGCTCGCCAACCCGGTTTACGGCTTCCTCAACGTCCGCTTTTTCAGGATCGACAACGACATGGTCATGGACACCCTGGGGCTCACTGCGCTCGGCCTCACGGATCTCCAGATCCACTACCGGCAAATGGAGCCCGATCCCGTCGCCCAGTTCCTGTACAACCTTGGAGCGTATGTGTTCGAGAAGGGCGATGTGATCGAGGACGGCCATACCGTGGAGGGACCCGGCGGGCGCTGGAGCTGCCGCCGGGACGTATCGCTGCTGGAGCCTCAGCGCGAGGTGCTGGACATCGACCCCGGCCCACCGTTCGCGGCGGGCGACAGAGCCTCGTAGGGTCAAGGCGAAGCCCGCAGACCCCACCCGCGGACCCCACCCGCAGACCCAAGTCGGCTGCCGGCGTGCTCGATCGGATCGGCCGGACCAGCGCGTTCCGGCCCGGCCTCTCCTCTTCGAGATGGCGGCCAACTCGGGTCGTAGGCGACAAGCTCAATCCCGCCGGCCATTCCGGCCTCTTGGACTTAGACCGAGCTTTTCAGACCCTTCGAGCGGTAATCGTTGAACGGCGGGGGTTTTTGACTGAGTCCGCCGCGCAACAGTGTCCATGTAGAGGGCTTGCATAACGCCGCGAA
>JAFMSC010000388.1 GCA_017353825.1 Hyphomicrobiaceae bacterium
GACGGCCCCTCCGTCCTGCCTCCCGCGGCGCCGGCGGTCGCCGCGGGCGGGGAGGGGGCGCCGCTGCTGCCTGGGCTTGCCCCGTCCGACCGCCACCACGGCGACGTGGTGTACATCTCCAAGCCGTTGGAGCGCCCGCCGGCACTGCAGGGCGCCACCTACAAGCTGCGCTGGCCGGGCAGCGACAATGCCATCTACATCACCATCAACGACATCGAGCGCGACGGGAGGCGGCGGCCGTTCGAAGTGTTCATCAACTCCAAGAACCTCGAGCACTATGCCTGGACGGTGGCCCTCACGCGCATGATCAGCGCCATCTTTCGCCGCGGCGGCGACGTGACGTTCGTGGTGGAGGAGCTGAAAGCGATCTTCGACCCGCAGGGCGGCCAATGGATGGCAGGGCGCTACGTGCCTAGCCTGCTCGCCGCCATCGGCGAGGTGATCGAGGGCCACATGATTCGCACGGGCTTCCTCAGCGCCGCCGGGGCGTCTGAGCTGGAAGCCAGCGACGGCCGCGTTGCGCTCTCCGGCGGCCAGGCGCCCGCTGCGGAGCCGAGGCCGGCTGCTGCCGGGCGAACCTGCCCGCGTTGCAACTCGCCCTCGCTCTACCGCCGCGAGGGATGCTGGGTATGCGCCGATTGCGGATATTCCAAATGCGGCTGACGCCGCCGCTGCGGGATTGGCCCCGGACCCAGACTCTTGAGGGAGTGCACAACTGCCCCAGGCCAGGCCGCGGCGATAGACGCAGGGCGCGCGCCAAGCGCTGCGGCGGGACGGGCCAGGTAAGGTTACCTGAGGGATTGAAAAGGCGCGCACGTGGCTTTCGGGTATCGGACGGGCTGCCGGTTTGGGGCGCGCGCCGCCATCTGCGGCAGGCGCCACAAGCCTCGCGCAGCGAGCGGGCCGGCTGCGTCCCGAAACCCTGAGAATCAGCCACATTTCGGCTGAAAAGGACTGCTATCAGGTCTTGTTCAACAGAGTTCCGCCGAGCAAGCAATCGAGCAAGCAATCGAGCCCAGCCGACATGGCCGCGCGTGTCGTCAGTCTCTGCCGCCTCCCGGCCTCCCCCGAGCCCGGGCTTCCGCAGCGGTCCTCCGTGCCCGGCCACGTCTGGCGCGGGGCGTCAGGGCGGGAGTATGCGCACAGCGTCTACAGCCTCATCGAGTGCCCGCCCCTGCCCATGGCCGGCTACGTCCTGGTGCGGCGCGACCAGCGCGGCCAATGCCGGCCGTTGTGCGTGGGCATCGGCCAAAGCGATGCACGCACCCTGAACCTCGCCGAGGTTCGCCAGCGCGGGGCCCAGGCCGGTGCCAACGAGGTCCACGTGCACCTCGCTGCCGCCTCCGAGGCTGAGCGCCGGCTGATCGCCTGCGACCTGCGGGCGGGCCTGTTTGGCACCCTCACCAGTACCGCCGACGCCGAGGCATCGGAAGGCTGAGGCGGGTCGTACCCTGCCGGCGCCAGCTTCCCAAAAAAATGCTCCCTGCCAGCCTCGGCCGGCGAGCCTCCTGCTCGCGCTAGGCTTCGCGGCAGGGGCGTGCACAGGCGAGGCGGAGATCGGCCGCAGCCGTTTCCGGTGGCCCGTTTCTGCGGTATTCTCGTGCTGCTTTCCGCGACGGCTGAGCAACGCCCGCAAGGTCGCCGCTTGAGGGATGGCCGCGAGCACGCAGCATGCTTGTTATCGAGCACAACGGGCGGACCATCGTCGTCACCGGGTGGCGAGCATGGGTGCTCGCCGCCCTCCTCGTTGTTGGCATGACGTTTTTGGCGGCCCTTGTCGCCTTCCTCGTGCTGGGCTTGGCGATCACGGTCGGTGCGGTGCTGCTTATCGCGCTGCCAATCGCGATCGGCGTGGCTATCCTGGCCTCCCTGTTCCAGCGCAGTGCCAAGTCGTAGCGTCTCCCCTCTGCGCGGTTGCCTCCTCTGGCCGGTCGGCCCGCGCCCTTTGGCGTGGGATGGCTTGGCCGAGCGCCCGGTCGCTTGCCTGCTCGCGGGAGGAGCCCCAGCCACCAACGCCCGCGATCCTTTGCGGACGGGACCGGAGCCGGTGTCGCCTTGAAAATCCACAGTCTGCGACGCAAGGCTCATGCTAAAAACATCACACTTGACTGCCAGGACAAGAACTGTTGTGTACCAGCCCTTGGTCAATCATGATCACAGCTGCACAAATGCGGGCTGCCCGCGCACTTCTCGGCATCGACCAGCAGACGCTGGCGGATCGCGCGGGGGTGTCGCTGCCCACCATCCAGCGCATGGAGGCGAGCCAAGGGACCGTGCGCGGCGTGATCGACACCTTGATCAAGGTGGTTGAGGCGCTCGACGCGGCGGGCATCGAGCTCATCGGTGACAACGCCAGAAGCGAGGGCGGCGGGCGTGGCGTGCGGTTCCGGGAGCGAGCCCCGGCCGCCGCCGATCGGAACACGGGGTCGCCCCGGGCGAGGCAGGGGCGGACGCTGGTGCGCTCGTGATACCGGGCTCAGCCGATCGAATTCGGGCCCGGCACCTGGGCGCAGGCAGCGCTGAGGGAGACGGGTGAGGTAATGCCGGCTGGGATGGCGCTGTGGGGCGTGGCCGTCCTGTTGGGGGCGGCCATCGTAGGGGCGCTCGCGCAACGCGCCGACGGGGCTGGGCGCCTCGTCTACGGCCTCAGCCTTGGCGCCTGCATCGGGCTCCTCGTGATTGCCGGCCAGTGCCTGCTCTTTGCGCCGGGCGCGGCGGCCGGCGTACAGCTCCCCATCGGCCTGCCTTGGACGGGCGCACATTTCCGCATCGACGCGCTTTCCGCCTTCTTCCTCGTCGTGGTGAACCTGGGCGGCGCTGGCGCCAGCCTGTTCGGTATCGGCTACGGTCAACACGAAGCGGCGCCGGGGCGCGTGCTGCCGTTCTATCCGGCCTTCCTCGCGGGAATGAACCTGGTCGTCCTTGCCGACGATGCCTTCAGCTTCTTGCTGGCTTGGGAATTCATGTCGCTCACGTCGTGGGCGCTGGTGGTTGCGCACCACCGCGAGGCCGACAACACCCGCGCCGGCTACATCTACATCCTGATGGCGTCGTTCGGCACGCTCGCCCTGCTGTTGGCCTTCGGCCTCTTGGCGGGCGGCACCGGCGGTTACACCTTTGCCGAGATCCGCGCCGGCACTGGCGTGCTGCCTGCGGTCGTCCTGATCCTTGCCATCCTCGGCGCCGGCTCGAAGGCCGGCCTGGTACCGCTGCACGTGTGGCTCCCGCTCGCGCATCCCGCCGCGCCGAGCCATGTCTCCGCGCTCATGAGCGGCGTGATGACCAAGGTCGCCGTTTACGGGTTCATCCGCATCGTATTCGACCTCAACGGTGCGCCGGCATGGTGGTGGAGCCTCGCGGTGATCGCGCTCGCGGCCGTCACCTGCGTGATGGGCGTGCTCAGCGCGCTGATGCAGCACGATCTGAAGCGCCTCCTCGCCTACCACACGGTCGAGAACATCGGCATCGTCTTCCTGGGGCTGGGGCTGGCGCTGGCCTTCTCGGCCCACGGCCTCAAGGCGGCGGCGGCGCTGGCCCTCA
The DNA here is from genome assembly GCA_017353825.1 of Hyphomicrobiaceae bacterium. Classification (GTDB taxonomy): domain Bacteria; phylum Pseudomonadota; class Alphaproteobacteria; order Rhizobiales; family Hyphomicrobiaceae; genus AWTP1-13. The sequence continues at coordinate 3,541 of JAFMSC010000388.1, forward strand.
CCGCCGCACTGTTCCACGTCCTCAATCATTGCCTGTTCAAGAGCCTTCTCTTCTTCGGCTCAGGCGCCATCCTCACGGCCACCGGCGAGCGCGACATGGAATACCTGGGCGGGCTCATTCACCGGATGCCGCTCACCGCCTTCACCTTCCTGACCGGCTGCGTCGCCATCTCGGCCCTGCCGCCGCTCAATGGCTTTGTCTCGGAGTGGCTCACCTTCCAGGCCATCCTCATCAGCCCGTCCCTGCCCTCCTGGGCGCTCAAGCTGATGATCCCCGCCGCAGGCGCCATGCTCGCCCTATCGGCGGCGCTCGCCGCCGCCTGCTTCGTCAAGGCCTTCGGCGTGTCCTTCCTCGGTCGGGCGCGCACACCCTCGGCGCAGCAGGCGCAGGAGACCGACCGGGCCTCGCTCGCGGCCATGTTTGCCTTCGCCGGCCTGTGCCTGCTCACGGGCATTCTGCCGGGTCCTGTCATCGACGCTCTCGGGCCGGTGGTGCGCGGACTGACCGGCGCGTCGATGCCGCACCAGACAACGATGGCCTGGCTTTCCATCGTGCCCATCGCCGAGAGCCGCAGCTCCTACAACGGCCTCCTCGTCTTTCTCTTCATCACGGTCGCGACCCTCCTCACCGCAGAGGCTGTGCACCGCTACGCCTCGCGCGCGGTCAGGCGCGGCCCGGCCTGGGACTGCGGCTTTCCCGATGCCTCCCCCACCACGCAGTACACCGCCTCAAGCTTCGCCCAGCCGATACGGCGCGTGTACGGCATCACACTGTTCCAAGCGCGCGAGCGCGTGGAGATGCCGGCTCCCGGCGACAGCCGCCCGGCGCGCCTCATCGTCACCATGCGCGACCTGATCTGGGAGGG
>JAFMSC010000389.1 GCA_017353825.1 Hyphomicrobiaceae bacterium
GGCGCTCGGCAGAGTCGTAGCGCTGCCGCGGCAGAGCGAGCAGGTCCTGGCGACGCGGCAGGCCGCGCTGGGCGGCGCGCAGGTGCGCGCGCAAGGCCTCCATGACGCGCCACGCGGCCGTCTTGAGGCGAAGCCCGAACTTACCCGTCTGCTCGACCAGCTCGGCATACTTCGGCACCACCCATTCGGCGGCCTTGGTGGGTGTTGGGGCGCGCGCGTCGGCTACCCAGTCGATCAGCGTCCAATCCGTCTCATGGCCGACGGCAGAGACGACCGGGATTGCGCTGGAGGCGGCGGCACGCGCTACGATCTCGTCGTTGAACCCCCACAGGTCCTCCAGGCTGCCGCCGCCGCGCGCCACGATGAGCACGTCGGGGCGTGGGATCGGCCCGGCGGGAGGGATGGCGTTGAAACCGGCAATGGCGTCCGCCACCTCGGCCGCGCAGGTCTCGCCCTGCACCCGGACGGGCCACAGCAGAACGCGGGCGGGGAAGCGCTCCTTGAAGCCTGCCAGCATGTCGAGGATCACCGCCCCGGTCGGCGAGGTGACGATGCCGATCACGCGCGGCAGGAATGGCAATGGGCGCTTGCGGGCGCGATCGAACAGGCCCTCGGCAGCGAGCCTTCGCTTGCGCTCCTCCAGCAGCGCCATCAGTGCGCCGATGCCGGCGGGCTCCAGGGCGTCGATGACGATCTGGTATTTGGAGGTGCCCGGATAGCTGGTGATCCGGCCGGTAGCGATCACCTCCAAGCCCTCCGCCGGCTTGATCCGCAGCATCTGCACGGTGGAGCGCCAGACCACCGCTTCGATGCGCGCCTTGTCGTCCTTGAGAGCGAAGTAACAGTGGCCTGAGGAATGCGCACCGCGGAAACCGGAGATCTCGCCGCGCAGGCGCACGTAACCGTAGGCGCGCTCCAGCGTGCCCTTGATGGCCGCGCTGAGCTCCGACACCGAATACTCCGGCAGGTTGCTGCCGCGGGTCTGGCCTTGGCTCGACCCTGGACGGCCTCCGTTGGCGGCAGGCTCGGGCACGTCTACCCCTGGCTTTGTTCGAGTCTCATTCGATGATACATGAGGGCACGCCGTCGTGGCCAAGTGAGGCCAGGCCATGGCGCCTTTTCCAGAGCTTTCGCAGGAGCCTGGGTTAGCCCATGAACGTGCTTCTTATCGGGTCCGGCGGCCGCGAGCACGCACTGGCCTGGGCGATAGCGGCAAGTCCGCTGCTGGGCAAGCTCTATTGCGCGCCGGGCAACGCCGGCATTGCCGAGATCGCCGACTGCGTGGCATTCGACATTGCCGACCACGGCACGGTGGTGCGCTTTTGTCGCGATAGCAGCATCGACCTGGTGGTGGTGGGCCCCGAGGCGCCGCTGGTGGCGGGGCTCGCAGACGATCTCGAGGCGGCCAAGATCAAGGTGTTCGGCCCGTCAAGGGAGGCGGCGCAACTTGAGGGTTCCAAGGGCTTCGCCAAGGACTTCTGTACCGCACACGCCATCCCGACCGCGGCCTACGCGCGCCTCAAGGAGAGGCGGGCTGCGCTTGCCTATCTCGAGCGCCACCCGCTCCCCGTCGTGATCAAGGCGGATGGCCTGGCGGCCGGGAAAGGTGTCACCATCGCGCCGACGCAGGAGGCGGCGTTGACCGCCGTCGAAGCCTACTTTTCGGGTCCGATGGGAGCCGGCGGCATCGTGGTCGAGGAGTTCCTTGAGGGTGAGGAGGCAAGCTTCTTCGCGCTGGTCGACGGGGCACACGCCATCCCCCTCGCCTCGGCACAAGACCACAAGCGCGCCTTCGACGGCGACAAGGGGCCCAACACCGGCGGCATGGGCGCCTACTCGCCGGCGCCCATGGTGACGCCCGAAGTGGCGCGCCGCGCCATGGAGGAGATCGTGTGGCCGACGGTGCGGGGCATGGCTCAACGCGGCACGCCCTATAGGGGAGTGCTCTACGCCGGGCTCATGATCACGGACGATGGTCCCAAGCTGATCGAATATAACGTGCGCTTCGGCGATCCGGAGGCGCAGGCGTTGATGCTGCGCCTCAAGTCGGACCTCTTGTCGGCGCTGCTGGCCACGACCGACGGCGTGCTTAACGCATTCGACCTGCGCTGGTACGACGACGCGGCGATCGCGGTCGTAATGGCCGCCAAGGGGTATCCGGGGGAGTACGCCAAGGGCAGCGAGATCCGCGGGCTCGATGCGGCACGTGAGGTGGAGGGCGTGGAGGTGTTCCATGCCGGCACTGCACGGTCGAACGGGCATCTGATCGCGACCGGGGGGCGCGTGCTCAACGTGGCAGCGCGCGGTCGGACGCTGTCGGAGGCGCGGGCACGGGCCTACGGGGCGGTCGCCAAGATCGACTGGCCGGGCGGCTTCTGCCGCTCCGACATCGGCTGGCGCGCTCTAAAGCGGAGGGAGGACGCGTCGTGAGCGAGGTGAGCGGGCTGCCCGACCTGTTTCCCGGCTTCGCCGAGCGGCGAATTGAAACGGCGGCCGGCATAGAGATTTACGCGCGCATCGGTGGCTCCGGGCCGCCGCTGCTCTTGCTGCACGGCTATCCGCAGACGCACGCGATGTGGCATAAGATGGCGCCGGAACTGGCCAGGCACTCTACGCTCGTCATCCCCGACCTGCGCGGCTATGGCGCCAGCTCCGCGCCGCCTGGCGATGAGGCGCACGAGATCTACGCCAAGCGCGCGATGGCTCAGGATTGCCTCACGCTGATGCGGGAGCTCGGGCACGCGCGCTTCAGCGTGGCAGGGCACGACCGCGGCGGGCGCGTGGCCTACCGCCTGGCGTTGGACCACCCCGAGGCGGTCGCCGCGCTCATTCCGGTGGATATCATTCCGACCGCTGAGGTGTGGCGGCGCCTCACGGCGGAGTCCGCCGTCAGGGGCTATCACTGGCAGTTCCTGGCGCAGCCGTTTCCGCTGCCCGAGACGCTAATCGGCAGGGAGCCGCTCTACTATCTGGAGCACACGCTGACGAGCTGGGCGGGCCCGCGCGATCTCACCCCGTTCTCGTCCGGCGCGCTGGCGCACTACAACGCGCTTCTCCAGGACCCGGCGCGGGTACACGCGTTCTGCGAGGACTACCGCGCCGGGGCCGCCATCGACCGCAGGCTGGACGAGGCCGACCTCGCCGCCGGGCGCAAGATCGCCTGCCCGGCGCTCCTCTTGCACGGCGATTATCTCCGCGGCAACCCGCTCGAGGTCTGGCGCGGCTGGTGCACGGATGTGGCGGCCGCCACGGTGAGGTCGGGCCACTTCCTCGCCGAGGAGAACCCGGCCGACACGCTGGCGGCGCTGATCCCGTTCCTTGCCGCTAACGCGGGAGCACGATGACTTGACCCCACCAGGGGGAAATCAGCGAGGCAGCTGCTATGAGCGCGAGTGCTATGAGCGCGAGCCACAAATCAGTCGTCGGCCACACCCCAAAGCGCCCTTCGGTGGCGCTGGCGCTGGGCGGCGGCGGGGCGCGGGGGCTGGCGCACGTGCTCATGCTCGAGGTCCTCGATGAGATGGGGCTGAGGCCCGCGGTCATCGCCGGGACCTCGATCGGGGCAATCTTCGGGGCGGCGTATGCGTCGGGGCTGTCGGCGCGCTTGATCCGGGCGCATACCGAGGAGGTGCTGGGCCAGCGCCTCGGCTTTGCCCAGGCGCTGCTGGCGGCGAGGTCGGAGCCGGTGCTCAAACTCCTCAACTTCCTGCCGGTGCGGTCGTCGCTGCTGAGCCCCTTGCTCCTGCTCGACCAGGTCTTGCCCTCCAAGGTGGCGCAGGACTTTGGCGGCCTCGCCATCCCATTCAAGGCGGTCGCAACGGACTTCTACGCCCAGGAGCAGGTGGTGCTCGAGTCAGGGGATCTGCGCACCGCGGTCGCAGCCAGCGTTGCGCTGCCGGCGCTGTTCAGCGGCGTGGTGCGCGGCGAGCGCCTGCTCATGGACGGCGGCCTCGTCAACCCGCTCCCCTTCGACGTGCTGGAAGGTGCAGCCGACATCACCGTGGCCATTGACGTGACCGGGGCCTCGAGCGGGCCGGGCAAGCGTCTGCAGCCCTCGCCGCTGGCGGCGCTCGTCACGTCCTCGCAAGTGCTGCAGCGCTCGATCGTGCGCGAGAAGCTGAGGGCCAGCCGGCCCGACATCTATATCGACGTGGACGTCGACCGCTTCCAGGTGCTGGAGTTCCACCGCTTCAGGGAGGTTCTGGCGGCGGCGCAGCCGGCCAAGGAGCAGCTGCAGCGGCAGCTTGAGCGCGTGCTGACAAGCGAGACGGCTGTGCCCGTTGCCGACGATAAGGCCGGCCCGTCGCCGCGGCACAAGGGAGGGCTCGGCGGCCTTAGGCGGCTCACGCGGAGGCGCCCGGTATGAGCGACGGCGCCGCCGGCGCACCGCCCTTGCCACCGC
>JAFMSC010000390.1 GCA_017353825.1 Hyphomicrobiaceae bacterium
GAAAGCCAACGACACCATCGCGTCGCCGGCGCCCCCCGCCGCCAACACGCTCGCCAATCGCCCGCTCACCTCGCCGTCGAGCATCACGCTGAGAGCCAACGACACCGCCACGCCGCCGGAGCCCGCCCAGCGCCACTCGCCCCCGAGCAAGGACTGGATCGCCGACCTGTGGCGGCAGCCCAACTAGCTTAGCTAAGCTAGCTGCGGGCGGCCGTCGGGGATCGGGCGTCCGTGCCGGTCCCTCGAGCGCCCAACACGTCTCTTCACGGCTCCTCGGGACGCTCTGTCGGCACCACCTCCAGGGTGAGTAGGCGGCCCTCGCGCAGGATGTGCACCGTGACGCGCTTGTTGATGCGTGAGCCGTCCAGTACGCGGAAGATGTCGTCGATGCCGGTCACGATCTCCTTGTCCACGCCCACGATCACGTCGCCCGTCTCGATGCCGCCGGCATAAGCCGGGCTCCCCGGCTGCACCTCCATCACGTGCACGGCGGCGGACTGCTTGAGGCCTGTGGCCGCCTTGATCCGCTGCGGCAGACGCACCTGGACGCCGGCGATGCCGAGCCGGGCGCGGCGCACGCGGCCGTGTTGCAGGATCTGGGTGAGCACATGCTGCGCGGTGTTCGACGCCACCGAGAAGCAGATGCCCTGCGCGCCCATGATGACGGCGGTGTTGACGCCGATCAGCTCGGCCCGCGAGTTGACCAGCGGGCCACCGGAATTGCCGGGGTTGAGCGCCGCGTCGGTCTGGATCACGTCGTCGATGCGGCGGCCGTTCTGCGCCTGCAGCGAGCGACCGACCGCGCTGACGATACCGGCCGTGACGGTGGACTCGAAGCCGAACGGGTTTCCGATGGCCACTGCCACCTGGCCCTGCCTCACCTTCTTGGAATCGCCGATCTTGGCGGCTGGCAGCCGGTCGCTGGTCTCCGCCCGCAGCACTGCGATGTCGGTGTCGGGGTCGCGCCCCAGGATGCGCGCGGGCACGTGCCGGCCATCGTTCAAGGCCAGCTCGATAGCCATAACACCGTCAACCACGTGGTTATTGGTGAGCACGATACCGTCGGGGGCGATGATGGTGCCAGACCCCGACCCCAACTGACCGCGTCGGGTCCCCCGCACTCGCACGTGAACGACCGACGGCGAAACCTTCTCGACCACGCTCACGATGGCGTTCGAGTAGGCATCGAGTAGCTCCTCGTCGTGTTCCTTGCGCCACAGTTGCATGTTAGCCAATCTCCCGCCGGCGCACCCAACCCATCGGGGGCACCGGCGGAGCCAATATAGGTGCTGTTAACCCTTTCGGGGAGAAGAGGTGTCTGACCCCCCGGGTAGGGTCGGGGGCCAGACCCGGCGGGTCTGACCCCCGATACGGGCGACGGCGGTTCTCCGACAGACTCAGCGGGTCCCCATCCCGCCTGCGCTCAAGCCAGCGAGCAGAGCAGCGCGGCGCTGGACTTGTCGTGGTTGGAGGGCACCTCCTCCACATTGAGCGACTTTACCACGCCGTCCTCAACGATCATGGAGTAACGCTTGGAGCGCACGCCTAGGCCGCGCGCGGTGAGGTCGATGTCCAGGCCGATCTTCTTGGCGAACTCGGCGCTGCCGTCGGCCAGCATCAGGATCTTGCCATCCGCGCCTGAGTCCCTGGCCCAGGCGGTCAGCACGAAGACGTCGTTCACCGCCGTGCAGGCCACCAACTCGAAGCCCTTGGACTTCAGCTCGTCGTACTTCTGTACGTAGCCGGGCAGATGCTGCTTCGAGCACGTGGGGGTGTACGCGCCCGGCACGGCGAACAGCGCCACCTTCTTGCCGCCGAACACCTCGCTGGTGTGCATGGGCTTGGGCCCCTCCGCCGACATGGTCGTGAAGGTGGCATCTGGCAGGCGATCCCCGACTTTTATAGGCATGGCGCGTCCTTTCTCTCGGCAGGTGGCGTCAAAGCTCAAGCCGAGCTTAGAAGCTCAGGCCATCCAAGCCAAGCACGCCGCCGAATGTATAGCGCGACGAGGCAGGCGAGGCCGCCGCGCCGCGGGGCAGATCGCCCATATAAAGGGGGCCGCTGACGCGTAGGTGCCCGGGGAAGAAGGCCGTTCAAGGACCGAACGAGGCGAGCGTACCCGCTAGATGGGGCTCCATGGCAAGCGCTCCAAGCGGGCTATGAACGGCGAGGACGGCGCTCGCGCGCCGGCATCGGCGCGTCGCCAATCGCCCACAAGGACCGCAACCAGACCACCCCTCGTGCGCGCCCCTAAGCTGATCGCGACCGAGGACCTGGCGCCGTCCAACATGACGGCGAGCGCCCGGGGCGCGGCTCGGACGCCGGCACGGACGTGATGGCGAAGAGGGCTCAACCGCACCATCCTGGACGCCAGCGCAGGCTCGTTCCTGACCATGCTCGCTACCAAAGCGCAAGAGCTGGATGCGAGCTGATCGTCTTGAAAACCCGCAAGGAGAATCCGTCGCAAACGTGCCCATCCCTGTGGCGTCGTCCCAAGAAGGCCCTGGCAGAGCGCCGGCATCCATGCGGTTGCCGATCCACGGCAACGCGAGGCAACAGCGCTGGCAATCGTCGTGATAGGTCTTCGTCTTTTTGGGGACGGGAACCGGCCTGGACCCGCGCACGGCCTCACCGCCCATCAGAGCCGCGAAAGCGGCTTGCTGCCGGCAGCTCAGGAAGGGTCCACTTGGCCTCGCTGGCGCCTGCCTCGCTCACCAGCGTGACGGTGATGGTCCTGCCCCTAAGATCGCGCGTCAGGTCGCCCGAGAGGTCCGCGGCGAAGCGGACCACGCCGACCTCGCCATCGGCCAGCCGGCGCAGCATCGGTACATAGAGCCCGTCGGGTGCCTCGACGAACACGTCGCCCCCTTTGGCGCCGTGAAAGGCCGCTGCAACGCTGAGCCTGGCGCTGGGCTCGCCGTCCTCCACGCGCACCTCTTTGAGCTCGGGGTCGGTTGACCGCCGCGCGGCGGCGGGCCGCGGGACGCGCTCCACGGCCGCCGCGACCACGTCAAGCTTGGCGGCCTTGCCGACCGGAGGCAGCGCCAGCTCCAGGTTGGCCACGGCTGGCACGCAGATGTCGCTGCAGATGCCAAATTCCAGGACCAACTTGAGGTCAACCGGCTTGGCGGCGTCCTGCGGCCTCACCTCGATCGGGAACAGCACGGCGTGCTTGTAGCCGATCACCTCGCCGCTGGCCTCGGCCATGCGCATGGGCGCAGGATAAAGCACCTTCACGTCCGCGGCGTTGACAGAGCCGGACCAGTCGAAATTGGGCGGCACACCGGCGTCCCCCGGCATGCGCCAATAGGTCTTCCAGCCGTCATCCATGAGGATTTCCAAGCCCGCAAGACGGGCGCCATCGGCGGTCTTGATCTGGCCCGCAACGAGCCGTGCACGCGAAGCGTGCAGTTCCACCCACGGCGACGCCGCCCCTGACTCGTTAGCCGGTTCCGCCCGCCCCGGCGCAGCGGCAGCAAGGCCCAAGACGGCGGCGGCAGCGATGCGAAGCGCAGTCATAGATACTCCTCGCGTGTGTCGGGCATTTCCCCCAGCCGACGCAGCAACATAGGGCGCCCGCCGCCGCGGCCAACTCAACACTCTGCGACCTGTGCGTGCGAGATTAACGGCCTGCCCCCCTTCCAGGTCCTGGCCACTAGCGTTAGTGTCACCGGCATGACGGCGCCAAGCAGAAGCCCGAAGAGCGGCTACCTCGAGGGGCAGCTCCTGATCGCCATGCCCTACATGAGCGACAAACGCTTTGCACGCTCCGTGATCTACATGTGCGCTCATTCCGCGCAAGGCGCCATGGGGTTGATCGTCAACCAGCGCGCGCCGCACATCAGCTTCTCGGAGCTGCTCGGACAGCTTAGCATCGAGGGTGACGGCCTCGCCGGCCGGGAGGCCGATCTGATGGACGTGGACGTCCATGTAGGCGGGCCAGTGGAAACAGGGCGCGGCTTCGTTCTGCACAGCTCCGACTACTTCGCGGCCGATTCAACGCTGGCCATTGACGAGGACGTTTCGCTGACGGCCACGGTGGACATTCTGCGGGCCATCGCTCGCGGCAAGGGACCGAGCCGGGCGATGCTGGCGCTGGGCTACGCCGGCTGGCGCCCGGGCCAACTCGAGGACGAGATCCAGTCCAACGGCTGGCTGCACTGCACCTCTGACCTTGACCTGCTGTTCGACCGCAACCTCGACCAGAAATACGAGCGCGCCCTGTCCAAGCTCGGTATTGACCCCTCCCATCTCGTCTGCGAAGCTGGCCACGCCTGATCCCAGGCGTACGTGCGGTTTTCCCGCTTACGGATCTCCAAATAACTGGGACCAGGATCAAAGGGAAAGGTGCGACGTTTGCGGGCTCTGGGCGTGGTCGCGGGCTATCGCCCCTGCCCGGC
>JAFMSC010000391.1:0-1224 GCA_017353825.1 Hyphomicrobiaceae bacterium
CGGCCGCCGTCTCCTGCGGCGGCGTGCGGGTGGCGTGGACGATGGCCTCGTAGCTCGGGTCAGCCTCGGCCTGGATGGCGATGCGGTCCATCATGCGGATCGCCTCGATCGGATATTTGCCAACCGCAGACTCCGCAGAGAGCATCACGGCGTCGGCGCCGTCGAACACGGCGGTGGCCACGTCGGACACCTCCGCGCGCGTCGGCACGGGCGAGCTGATCATGCTCTCCAGCATCTGGGTGGCAACCACCACCGGCTTGCCGGCGGCGCGCGATTTGCCGACGATCTGCTTCTGCAGGCCGGGCACGCGCTCCACCGGCATCTCCACGCCGAGATCCCCGCGCGCCACCATCAGCCCGTCGGAGTTGGCGACGATGGCGTCGAGATCGGCGATGGCCGCGGGCTTCTCGATCTTGGACATGAGCGCGGCGGCCTGGCCGACCAGCTGGCGCGCCAGCTTCACGTCGTCGCCGCGCTGCACGAACGAGAGGGCCACCCAATCGACGCCGAGTCGCAGCGCGAAGTCGAGGTCGGCCTTGTCCTTCTCGGTGAGCGGCCCAATCGGCAGGACGGTGTCGGGCAGGCTGATGCCCTTACGGCTCGCCAGCATTCCGCCCACCACCACGGTGGCGTCGATGCTGAGCGGGCGCTTGTCTGTCACGGTCATGCGGATCTTGCCGTCGTCGAGCAGCAACGTGTGCCCAACCTCGACGGCGTCGAAGATCTGCGGGTGCGGCAGGAACACGCGCTCCGGCCCACCCTCGCTCTCGTTGGTGTCGAAGCGAAGGGTGGCGCCCTCGGCCAGCTCCACGCGCTCGCCCTCGAACGTGCCGATGCGGAACTTCGGGCCCTGCAGATCGGCGAGGATGCCGATGGGGCGGCCGAACTCGGCCTCGGCGGCGCGCACGGCGGCGTGCAGCTTCCTCACCCCGTCGAACGACGTGTGGCTCATGTTGATGCGGAACACGTCGACCCCCGCCGCGAAGAGGCGTTCGATCATCTCCGGGGCGTTCGACGCAGGACCTAGGGTGGCGACGATCTTAACGCGCCGGCTGCGTCTCATTTGGCTCTAGCGCCCCCTTCGCCAGGATCGGTCAGGCGGATGGTCCAATCGATGGCTTGCTGGACGTCCACCTCGAAGAAACCGGTGCGGTTATAGCCCTGCTTGCCGCAATCACCAGAGGTTTTGATGGTGAACGCCTTGTCAATCGTGCACATATAGGC
>JAFMSC010000391.1:1234-4396 GCA_017353825.1 Hyphomicrobiaceae bacterium
GGCCCACTCGCCGCCGCCATCGTAGTCGATGGCGTGCACGTACCAGTAGCGGCTAGGTAGCGGGCCCTTGTAGAGCGTCTCGCAGGTCTGGCCCGGCAACGTCCACCAGCCCTCCGTGGTTAAGGCGCCGCCCTTATCACGGTAGCCGATGGCCACCCCGACACGGCTCGTGGTGGTATTGCAGAGCTTGAGGTCCGCCTGCGCAGGGGCCACCAGCACAGCCGATGCCGCCAGTGCGCCACACCCCAGCACCACGCCCGGTCGGGCCAGGAAGGATCGAGTCGGTGAAACGGATGCCGCCTTCACGGGTCGATCAAGATTGCACGGAAATCGTTGACGTTAGTGTGGGTCGGGCCACGCACGATGAGCCCGCCCGCGGCCTCAAAGAACGCCGTAGCGTCATTATTGTCGAGCATTTTTTTGGCATCGGCGTGACGCGCCCGCACGAGCGTGTCGGGATCGATGACGACGCCCGCGGGGTCCGTAACCAAACCCTCGCCGCCGTCGATGCCATCCGTATCGGCGGCGAGAGCCGCGACTCCCGGTTGGCCTGACAAGGCGATGGCCAGCGCCAGCGCGTACTCCTGGCAGCGTCCACCACGGCCCTTGGCGTTACGCACCGTGACCGACAGCTCGCCACCGCTCAAGATAGCGGTGCGACGGGCCGCGGCCTTCGCCTCCAGCGCGAGCTTGGCGTGGGCCTGTGCAACCTCGCGCGCCTCGCCCGTCACGCCGTCCCCCAAGTTGACCACGGCATAGCCAGCCCCCGCAGCCAACTCGGCGGCGCCGGTGAGTGAGCGCGCGGGCGTGGCGATGATGCGGTACTCGGCGGTGGCGAACACCGGATCGTCGGGCTTGGGCGTCTCGTTGGCGGCATCGGTCAGGATCGCTGCGACCGCCGGCGGCACGTCGATGCCGAGCGCGTGCATGCGCGGCAGGTGACGCGCCAGCACGGCGCGCGCCTCAACCAGCGTGGTGCGATCAGCAACCGTGGGGCCGGAGCCGATGGTGGCTGGGTCATCGCCCGGCACATCGGAGATGGCCAGCGTGAGCATGGGTGCCGGCGTCGCCTTCCGTAGCCGACCGCCCTTGATGCGCGACACGTGCCGCCGCACCAGGTTCATCTCGTGGATGTCGGCGCCCGACTTCAGCAGGCCACGCGTGAGCGCCGTCTTACCAGCAAGGTCGAGCCCGGCCGCGGGAGCCGCCCACAGAGCCGAGGCACCGCCCGACAGGAGCACCAGCACCAGGTCGTCGGCCGCCGCCGAGCGCACCAGCGCCAACGTCTCCTCCGCGGCCCTTACGCTGGCGTCGTCCGGCGTCGGGTGGCGGGCGGAGACGATGCGGATCGCCCGGGGGTGGGTGCCGGACAGCGCCTCTATGGTCCCGTGTGGCGCGGTGGTGAAGCCCCCGATATGGGCGAGCATCCCTTGCGCGCAATAGTGACGCTCGGCGGCAACCGCCATGGCGGCCGCGGCCTTGCCTGCGCCGGCAATGACAAGCCGTCCGCGGCCAGGCACCGGCGGCAGATGCTCAGGTAGGCACACGTCGGGATGCGCCGCCGCCACGGCGGCGTCGTAAAGCGCCAACAGCAGCCGGCGCGCGTCGGCGGATCCCTGGGGTGTCATCATGTGCCTGGCGTGGCCCCATGGCGGCGGTATGGGCGCCACTTTTCGTGAAGAGAAGGTGGGCCGGTCAAGGGTGACAAACGCCCGCCGGGGCCTAGTATAGTCCGATCATGGCCGATCGAGGAACGCGGGGCTCCGGCATCGCCGGACAGGAGGAGGCGAGCTATTGTGTCCTGCCGGGACGCACGGATCGCGGTCTGCTCCTGTTGTGCGATCACGCCGGCAACGCCCTGCCGCCCGGCTACGGTACGCTAGGGTTGCTGCCGGAACAGCTCAAACGCCATATCGCCTACGACATTGGCGCGGCGGCTATCACGCGCGCGCTGGCTGCGGCACTGGAGGTACCGGCGCTGTTGACCCGCTACTCCCGGTTGCTGATCGACCCGAACCGCGGCCGCGACGACCCCACGCTCATCATGCGCCTGTCCGACGGCGCCGTGATCCCCGGCAACCGCAAGATCGATGCCGCCGAGCGCGACAAGCGGCTTGGTTTGTACTACGAGCCCTATCACCGGGCCGTGGATGCCGCCATCGACTGTTTTCTTGCCCTGGGCATCCCGCCAATCCTGCTGTCGATCCACTCGTTCACGGAGAGCTGGAAGGAGTCCGCCCGGCCCTGGCACGTGGGCGTGCTGTGGGGCGGCGATGGGCGCGTGGCCAAGCCCCTCTTGGAGGCGCTCTACGCCGAAGGCGACCTTATCGTCGGCGAGAACGAGCCCTATGCTGGGCAGCTCGAAGGCGATTGCCTCTGGCGGCACGGCGCCCAGCGCGGCCTCGCCAGCGCCATCGTCGAGATCCGCCAGGACCTCATTCGCGACGCGGCGGGGCAGGAGGCCTGGACGGGACGCATGCGCCGCATTGTGGAGCGGGTAGAGAGAGCGCTTGCCGCGACGGCGCCGCCCCTCGAGAGAATTGAACGGTGCCAAGCCGGGGAGGTCGCGCCCGCGCTCCCCGATGGCTGCAACCACGGAGTTGGAGAGATGACCAAGCTCGACAAGACGCTGACGATGGAGCTGGAAGCTGCCGCCTTCCGGCGGTTGGTGGAGCACCTGCGCCAGCACACCGACGTGCAGAACATCGACCTCATGAACCTAGCCGGCTTCTGCCGCAACTGCCTGTCCAACTGGTACCAGGAGGCGGCAGCGGAGCGCGGCCTGAGGCTGAGCAAAGACGCCGCGCGCGAAATCATCTACGGCATGCCCTACAAGGAGTGGCAGGCCAAATACCAGAAGGAAGCGAGCGCCGAGGCCGTCGCCGCCTTCGAGAAGGCCAAGCATTGAAATGGTGTCAGACCCTCTGGGTCTCAATCATGACTGCTGACGCCATCGCCCGACCCGCGCTCACGCCATGGGCGTCCGAGCCAGGTCGGGCTCCTTACGCCGCCCGGAACAGGCGGACCGCCTCATCGCACTCGAACAGATAGAGGAGCATCCTCAAGGCTTCCCCGCGCGGTGATTTGAGGTCGGGGTCCTCAGTCAAGATGAGGCGGGCGTCGTCGCGGGCGGCGGCGAGCAGCTCGGCGAAGGCCGGCACC
>JAFMSC010000076.1 GCA_017353825.1 Hyphomicrobiaceae bacterium
TCCGGCGGGCGCATCGGCGCCGTCACCTCCGGCGGCTTCGGCCCCAGCGTCAACGCCCCCATAGCCATGGGCTACGTCGAGGCGCGCTGCGCCGAGCCGGGCACCCGCGTCGACCTTATGGTCCGTGGCAAGACCATGAGCGCGAGCGTCGTGCCATTGCCGTTCGTTCCGCATCGCTATGCAGGAGGCCCCGCATGACCACCGAGCGCTTCACCAGTGATCACGAGTGGATCCGCGTCGAGAACGGCATCGGCACCGTCGGCATCACGAACCACGCCCAGACGCAGCTAGGCGACGTGGTGTTCGTTGAGTTGCCGGAGGTCGGTCGCAAGGCCGCCAAGGGCGAGGCCGTGGCCGTGGTGGAGAGCGTCAAGGCGGCGAGCGATGTTTACGCCCCCGTTGCCGGCGAAGTCACGGAGGGCAATGCCGCGCTGGTGAACCAGCCGGCCCTCGTCAACGAGGACGCCGAGGGTAAGGCTTGGTTCTTCAAGCTCAGGATCGCCGACCCGGCCGAACTCGATGCCCTGATGGACCGCGCCGCCTACGAGGCGTTGGTCAAGGACTGAGCGTGACGGAGAAAGAGCCATGGCCCATGAATATGCCGCGACGGTGTCGTGGAAGCGCGGCTCGGACGAGCCCTTCATTGATAACAAGTACAGCCGCGGCCACAGCTGGGTCTTCGACGGCGGCGTGACCGTGCCGGCCTCGTCCTCGCCGCTGTCGGTGCGCCTGCCGTTCTCTCGTGCCGACGCCGTCGATCCTGAAGAAGCGCTGGTGGCGGCGCTGTCGAGCTGCCACATGCTTACGTTCCTCTACCTCGCCGCCAAGCAGGGCTTCGTGATCGACACCTATGACGATGAACCCGTCGGCATCATGACCAAGAATGCCCGCGGCAAGCTCTTCATGTCGAGGGTGACGCTGCGCCCGCGCATCGCCTTCTCCGGCCCCAAGCATCCAAACCCCGCTGAGCTCGCCCAGCTCCACCACCACGCCCACGAGGAGTGCTACATCGCCAACTCTGTACTGACCGAGGTGACGATCGAGACCCCGCATTAAGCCATGCGAGGTCCGTACGAGGCTATCCGAGATGCATGTGCTTCGACGCCGACTTTGTGGCTCTGGAGCAGCTCAAGCCGGCCGCGGAAATGACGGCCGATCGTAACTCGCTGACACGGAAATTGGCGGAGCCCTGAATGCGCTACCTCCCCCTCACCGATACCGACCGCAAGGCCATGTTGAGAAGGATCGGCGTGACCGACATCGATACACTGTTTGCGGACATACCACGCGACAAGCGTCTCAACGGGCGTCTCAACGGGCGCCTCGCCCTGCCCAAGGCTCAGGGCGAGATGGAGGTGGAGCGAGCGCTGAGCCGGCTGGCCGCACGCAATGTCCCTGCGGGCTCGGTGCCGTTCTTCGTCGGCGCCGGCGCTTACAAGCATCACGTGCCTGCCACGGTTGACCACCTCATGCAGCGCTCCGAGTTCCTCACTTCCTACACGCCCTACCAGCCCGAGATCGCCCAGGGCACGCTCCAATACCTCTACGAGTTCCAGACCCAGGTGGCGGCGCTGACAGCCATGGAGGTGGCCAACGCCTCCATGTACGACGGCTCCACCGCCTGCGCCGAGGCCGTCAGCATGGCGATGCGCATCACCCGCCGCAGGCGCGCGGTGTTGGCCGGCAACCTGCACCCCCATTACCGCGAGACGGTGGAGACGCTGTGCCGGCTCTCCGGGCACGAGATCGTCGCTCTACCGCCGGCGCCACGCGGCACCGAGGACTTGGCGGCCTATATCGACAGCAACGTGGCGTGCGTGGTGGTGCAGACGCCCGACTTCTACGGCCACCTGCGCGATATCACCGCGCTGGCTGAGAAGGCCCATGCCGCCGGCGCCTTGCTGATCGCAGTGTTCACCGAGGCCGTGTCGCTGGGCCTGGTCGAGCCGCCCGGCGCCATGGGTGCCGACATCGTGGCGGGTGAGGGCCAGTCCATTGGGAACGCGCTGTCCTTCGGCGGCCCCTACGTCGGCCTGCTCGCCACCCGTCACAAGCACGTGCGCCAGATGCCAGGCCGCCTGTGCGGCGAGACCGTGGACCAGGACGGCCGCCGCGGCTTTGTGCTTACTCTGTCGGCGCGCGAGCAGCACATCCGCCGCGAAAAGGCCACCTCCAACATCTGCACCAACTCGGGCCTGTGCGCACTAGCCTTCACCATCCACATGACGCTGCTCGGCGAGGCCGGCCTCAAGCGACTGGCGCGCATCAATCACGCCAACGCCGTACAACTGGCCGACAGTCTGGGCGAGGTGCCGCGCGTGGAGGTGCTCAACCAGGCGTTCTTCAACGAGTTCACCATCCGCGTGCCAGGCGATGCGGCAGAGATCATCGAGAAGCTGGCCGCCAAGGGCGTGCTCGGCGGCGTGCCGGTCTCGCGCCTGGAACCGGATCGGCCGGAGCTCGGCGACCTGATCGTGGTGGCCTCCACCGAGGTCAACACCGACGACGACCGCGCTGCCTATGTGTGCGCGCTGAGGGAGGTTGTGTAATGCTGGACCACCCTGTCGCTTCACCCACGCCTTCCGCCGGGACTGCCGGCACCGAGCCCCAGACCTTTACCGGCAACCGCGGGCTCGCCATTGAGGAGATGCTGATCTTCGAAATCGGCCGCGACGATACCACCGGCGTCGACTTGCCGGAGCCTCCGCGGGTCGTCTCCCGCCTCGGCAAGCTGGAGCGGGCGGCGCCGATCGGGCTACCCGGGCTGTCGGAGCCGGAGGCCGTGCGCCACTACGTGCGGCTCAGCCAGAAGAACTACGGCATCGACACTGGCATCTTCCCGCTCGGCTCCTGCACCATGAAACACAACCCGCGCCTCAACGAGCGGATGGCGCGGCTCCCCGGCTTCGGCGACATCCACCCGCTGCAGCCGCTCTCCACCGTAGCCGGCGCCGTCGCCCTCATTGCGGAGCTGTCACGCTGGCTCTCCGAGCTCACCGGCATGCCCGCTATCGCCATGACGCCCAAGGCCGGCGCGCATGGGGAGCTCACCGGCCTGATGGCAATCAAGGCGGCGCTGGGGGCACGCGGCGAGAGGCGATCGGTCGTGCTGGTCCCGGAGCCGGCCCACGGCACCAACCCAGCCACCGCGGCGCTGCTCGGCTACCGCGTCGAGGCCTTGCCGGCGCGCGCCGACGGCAGCGTGGACGTTGAGGAAGTACGCAAGCGCCTCTCGCCCGACGTCGCCGCCCTGATGCTCACCAACCCCAACACCTGCGGCCTGTTTGAGCGCGACGTGGTGGCCATCGCCGAGGCGGTACACGCGGCAGGCGCCTACTTCTACGCCGACGGCGCCAACTTCAACGCCATCGTCGGCAAGGTTCGCCCCGGCGACCTCGGCGTCGATGCCATGCACATCAACCTGCACAAGACCTTCTCGACGCCCCACGGCGGCGGCGGTCCCGGCGCCGGTCCGGTCGCCCTGTCCGCGTCGCTAGCTCCGTTCATGCCCGTGCCCTACGTGATGGGGTCGGACGCTGTGGGTCTGCCATCGCATTACAGGGAACATCCAGGACCCGGCAGCCAATCCTTAGGTCGTATCTGCGCCTTCCATGGACAGATGGGCATGTTCGTGCGGGCGCTGGCCTACATGCTATCTCACGGCGTCGATGGCATGCGCCAGGCCAGCGAGGATGCGGTGCTCAACGCCAACTACATCCGCGCCTCGCTGTCCGACCTGATGTCACCCGCGTTCGGCGAGCGACCGTGCATGCACGAGGCACTGTTCGACGATAGCTGGCTGGAGGGCACGGGGATCACCACGCTCGACTTCGCCAAGGCCATGACCGACGAGGGCTTCCACCCCATGACCGTGTACTTCCCGCTGGTCGTGCACGGCGCGATGCTGATCGAGCCAACGGAATCGGAGTCCAAGCAGAGCCTCGACCAGTTCATCGCTTCGCTGCGCGGCCTCGCGAAGGCTGCCAAGTCGGGCGATGTGGCCCGCTTTAAGGACGCCCCGCACTTGGCTCCGCGTCGGCGTCTCGACGAGACCAAGGCCGCGCGCGAGCCGCGGCTGCGCTGGACGCCGTCAGGCCCCCACCGGCAGGCGGCAGAATAGGCCTGCTCGCGTCCAGGGCGTCCTCACGCCGATTTGCGGCGCCTGTGAGCTTGGCGTCGCCCGCGGGCGGCGGGCAGCGTGTTATGGCTGCAGCGTACCTACAAGCATGGAGTGAACGAGCCATGGGCCTTCTCGTCAACGGCGTTTGGCAGGACAAGTGGTACGATACCAAGGCCACCGGTGGCCGATTCGTGCGGACGAACGCGCAGTTCCGTAATTGGGTCACGCCCGACGGTGCGCCTGGCCCCTCGGGCGAAGGCGGCTTCAAGGCCGAACCCGGCCGCTATCATCTCTACGTGTCGCTCGCCTGTCCGTGGGCCAGCCGGACGCTGATCTTTCGCGCGCTCAAGGGCCTCGAGGGCATGATCGACCTGTCAATAACGCACTGGCTGATGGCGGCGAACGGCTGGACCTTCGCGCCCGGCGAGGGCGTGGTGCCCGACATCGTCAACGGCGTCTCCTACCTGCACCAACTCTACACGAAGGCCGACCCGGCCTACAGCGGGCGGGCCACCGTGCCCGTCCTGTGGGACAAACAGCGCGCCATGATCGTCAATAACGAGTCGAGCGAGATTATCCGCATGCTCAACTCGGCCTTCGACGGCGTCGGCGCAAGTCCCGGGGACTACTACCCCGCGCCACTGCGCACCGAGATCGATGCGGTCAACGCGCGCGTCTATGACACGCTCAACAACGGCGTCTACAAGGCCGGCTTCGCCACCACGCAGGAGGCCTACGAGGCCGCCGTCATCCCGTTGTTCGAGACGCTCGACTGGCTGGAGCAGCGCCTCCAGGGGCGACGCTTTCTCATGGGTCCCGAGCCCACCGAGGCTGACTGGCGCCTCTTCACCACGCTGATCCGGTTCGATCCGGTCTATGTCGGCCACTTCAAGTGCAATGTCCGCCGGCTCGTGGACTACCCCGCCCTGTTCGCCTACACGCGCGACCTCTACCAGTGGCCGGGCGTGCGCGGCACGGTGAACTTCACCCACATCAAGCGCCACTACTACATGAGCCACACCAACCTGAACCCCACCGGCATCGTGCCGGTCGGTCCGGCGATCGATTTCGACGCGCCGGCGCGCATCACGCCCTCATCGACGCGACCAGTCCCTGACCCCGAACCCCGGCTTTGAGCACGGGCAAGGCTATCCCTCCGCGAGCGGGCGTGGATTGCTGAGGTCTCGGAGCGCAGTGTTCCTCGCGTTCCGGTCGTAACGCTTCGCCTGGTGATGGGCACTCGGCCTCTTGCCAATAGGTCAGTGTTGCTGACATAATCGGCTTCGGGGAAGGCTGGAGCCATGACAGTGAACGAACCAGCGCAGGCGAGCGCCTGGGAGCCGCGCTATGCACGCCGCGCCAAGCGAATGGCAGCTTCCGAGATCCGCGAGCTGCTCAAGGTGGTGGACCAGCCCGGTGTGCTCTCGTTCGCTGGCGGCATCCCTGACCCGGCGCTGTTCCCGGTCGAAGAGGCCAAGGCCGCCTACGCTGCTGTGCTCGGCGCATCGAGCGGCGCCCTGCAGTACTCGGTGAGCGAGGGCTACCAGCCGCTGCGCCACTGGATTGCCGCGCACATGGACACCCTGGGCGTGCGCTGCGATGCCCACAACATTGTCATCACCTGCGGCTCCCAGCAGGCCTTGGAGTTCCTGGGCCGGCTGCTGCTCTCGCCGGGCGATACCGCCCTTGTCACGGCGCCAACCTATCTCGGCGCTCTACAGGCCTTCTCGGGCTCGGAGCCGCGCTACGACGAGCTGCACCCTGAGAACAGCAACCGCACGCCCGCCTCCTATGCCGACGCAGCCCGCAGCGCGGGCGGCGACGTGAAGTTGGCCTACGTGGTGCCGAGCTTTGCCAATCCGACGGGCGCGACCCTCTCCCTTGGCGCGCGCGAGCGCCTGCTCGATCTGGCCGGCGAGCTTGATATTCCCATTATCGAGGATGCGGCCTACGCCATGCTGCGCTTCGCGGGCGAGCCGCTGCCGTCCCTGATGGCGCTGGAGATTGCTCGCCGCGGGGGCATCGAGCACTCACGGGTTGTCTACTGCGGGACCTTCTCCAAGGTGCTGGCACCCGGCCTGCGCGTCGGCTGGATCGCGGGTTGCAAGGCCCTGGTGCGGCGTTTGGTGCTCATCAAGCAGGCCTCCGATCTCAACAGCGCCACCATCAATCAGATGGTCATGCACCGCCTGGCCGAGGCCGCATTCGACGCCCAAGCGGATCGCGCCCGCGCGCACTACCGGCGTCGCCGCGACTGGCTGCTCGCCGCGCTGCAGCGGCATATGCCGGCGGGCGTGACATGGACCCGCCCCGCAGGCGGCCTGTTTGCGTGGGTGACGCTGCCCAAGGGCATCGACGCCGCCACTCTGCTGCAGCGCTCGCTCAGGGAGGCCGGCGTGGCGTTCGTGCCCGGCGGGGCCTTCTTCTTCGACGGCCGCGGGCACAACACATTGCGCTTGAGCTACTCGCTGCCCGACGAAGCTGAGATCGAGCGCGGCATTGCGAGCCTCGCAAGGCTGCTCTAAGGCGCGGTGGCACGCGGCGACACCCGATCGGTCCGGGCGCTATGGTGCATCGAGCCGGCGGGAGTGGGATACGATCTGGCGATCCTAGACACGCGGAGAGGAACAAGATGGACGACGAGACCCTCGACCGGCTGGCGATCCGGACGCTTGTGGAGAATTGGGTCGTGTGGCGCGACGCTGGCGACTGGGACCGCTTCCGCACCGTCTGGCACGACGACGCCGTGATGACAGCGACCTGGTTCCAGGGCACAGCCGACGAGTTCATCGCCGCCAGTCGTGCCGGCTTCGACAAGGGCGTCAGCATCCTGCATTTCCTCGGGGGCCATTCGGCGGACCTTGAGGGCAACCGCGCTATCGCACAGACCAAGATGACGATCTCTCAGCGCGCCGTCGTTCACGACGTGCTCGTGGACGTGGTCTGCACGGGCCGATTTTATGACTTCCTGGAGAAGCGCAACGGGCGCTGGGGCCTGGTGCTGCGTCGGCTGTTCTACGAGAAGGACCGCATGGACCCGGTCGATCCGGCGGCAAAGCTGACGCTGGACAAGGCCATATTGGAACGCTTTCCCGTGGGATATCGCCACCTCGCATATCTGCAGACCCAGATCGGCTTCACGGTGAAGACGGATATGCCCGGCCTGAAGGGCCCCGAGGCTGAGGCGCTATACGCCAAGGGCCAGGCGTGGCTGCAAGGCGAGCCCCTATGAACGACCGCCAGGTTGGGCAGAGGCCGGCGTTGGACCCTACGCTGCCGAACCAGAAGCCGAACAAGACGGGTGTCGGCTCTGCGCCTTCGCCTGACCAACCCCATTGACTGACTACAGGGCCTGCGCTTTGGCCCGCAGCTCGTACTTTAGGATCTTGCCCGTGGCCGTCTTCGGCAAGGGCCCGAACACCACGGTCTTGGGTGCCTTGAAGTGTGCCATGTTCGCCCGGCAAAAGGCCATGATGTCATCGGCCGTGGTGGCCCCGCCGGTGGGCTTCAGGGTCACGAACGCGCACGGCGTCTCGCCCCATTTGGGGTCTGGGCGGGCCACGACGGCCGCCTCCATCACCTGCGGGTGACGATAGAGAACCTCCTCAACCTCCAGCGAGGAGATGTTCTCGCCTCCGGAGATGATGATGTCCTTGGAGCGGTCCTTGATGTCGAGCGTGCCGTCCGCATGCCACACCGCCAGGTCGCCCGAGTGATAGAGCCCACCGGCGAACGCCTCGTCCGTCGCCGTCTCGTTCTTGAGGTAGCCCTTCATCAGCGTGTTTCCGGCGAGCGCAATCTCGCCGATGGTCGCCCCATCGCGCGGCACCGGCGCGAGCGTCTTGGCATCGATCACCGTCAGCTGCTCGACGACGGGATTGGGCACACCCTGGCGGGCCATGTGCGCATAGCGCTGATCGGTCGGCAGTTCCTGCCAGGCATCGAATGGCGGGCAGTAGGTGGCGGGCCCATAGCTCTCGGTCGTTCCGTAGAGATGCAGCACCTCGAACCCCATGGCCTCCATGCGCTCGATCACGACCGCCGGCGGAGCCGCCCCTCCGGTGGCGACCTTGACGCGCAACGGCAACGGGCGCTTCGCCTCGGCGGGAGCGTGCACCAGCATGTTGAGCACGATCGGCGCGCCGCACATATGGGTGATGCGGTGCTCGATGAGGGCATCGAAGATGCGCTTCGGCTCGACCTTCCTGAGGCACACGTGCGTGCCGGCGACAGCCGTGACGGCCCAGGTGAAGGTCCAGCCCGAGCAGTGAAACATCGGCAGCGTCCACAGGTAGCGGCTCTCGTGGTCGAGCTTAAACGTGAGCGCATTGGCAAGCGCGCCAAGGTAGGCGCCGCGGTGGCTGTAGATGGCACCTTTGGGGTTGCCTGTGGTGCCCGAGGTATAGAGCAGGCAGATGCTGTCCCATTCGTCCTCAGGTCCTGGATGCACCGACTGTGGGTCGCCGGAGGCGATGAAATCCTCGTACTCGACGCCGCCAAACAGGGGCGCGTCGGCGGTCTCGGCGTCGGCGATGTCGACCACGATCGGGCGCGCGCCGCCCAGCTGATCCAGCGCCGGCGCGATTGTGGCATGAAACTCGCGGTCGGCGAGGAGCAGCTTGGCCTCGCCATGCTCTAGGCAGAATGCAATCAGTGGCGCGTCGAGGCGGATATTGATGGGGTTGAGCACGGCACCGAGCATGGGCACCGCGTAGTGCGCCTCCAAGAGTGCGGGGCAGTTGGCGGCGAGAATCGCCACGGTGTCGCCACGCCTGATACCGGCTTTCGCGAGGGCATGCGCCAGTCGCTTCGCGCGCGCATAGAATTCGCGGTAGGTGAAACGCCGCGCACCCTGCACCACGGCCGTACGGTCACCGAAGAACTCTGCAGCGCGGGCGAGGAAACTCACCGGCGTGAGCGTCACAAAGTTGGCCGACCGCTTGCGCAGCTCCGGTCGCTCGTGCACGACATCTTCCTGTTTCAGGCGCCCGAACAGTCGCATCTCCTCACCCCATTGCCAGCAGATGGCCGCCATCGACGGTAATGACGCTGCCCGTCATGAAGGCGCCGGCGTTCGAGGCAAGCAGTAGCACAGGCCCGTCAAGCTCGTTCAGCCCGCCGGCGCGGCCCATGGGCACGCGGGACAGCAGACGCCTGCCGGCCTCGCTCGCCAGGAAGCTGCCGTTGATCTCCGTCGCGAAGTAGCCCGGCGCGATGGCATTGACGCGGATGCGCTCGCGCGCCAGCTCCAGCGCCATGGACTTGGTCAGGCTCACCACGGCCGCTTTCGATGCCGCGTAGGCCGAGAGCGATTTGATGGCGCCGAAGCCGAGGATTGAGGCGATGTTGATGATGGACCCGGCGGTGCCGTTGGCGACCATGCGCCTGGCCGCCTCCCGGCCGACACGGAACACGCCGTCGAGATTGACGGCCATTACGTCCCGCCATTCCTCCTCTGTCGTCTTGAGGAAGAACGAGCTTGAGGGCACGCCCGCGTTGTTGACCACGACCGTGACGGGTCCGCCTGCGGCTTCCGCCGACTTAAACGCGCGCCCGATCGAAGCGGGCTCGGTCACGTCCATGGCCACCGCCCAGGCCGTGCCGCCGCCGGCCCTGATCTGGCGCTCAAGCTCTTGCAACCGGTCCAGCCGGCGCGCAGCCACCACCACGCCAGCCCCGGCGCCAGCCAGGACGCGAGCGAAATGCTGCCCCAGCCCGGAGGACGCTCCGGTGACCAGCGCCGTCGTCCCAACAAGCGAAAAGAGCCCGTTCGGCATGCCGCCCGTGCGCGTTTCCCCATTGCCAATGCCACCACGTCCCCAGGACGCAGGCTGGCCCATCATCCTACTCCCATCGCACACAGCCCTTCCAGCCAGCCGGCCCTCGGACTGGCTGCGGCCGCCCGCTACTTCAGGCGCGCCAGATAGTGTGCGTCGGCAAGGTAGCAGAGGCTGACCCGGCACTCGACCGGCCTTCCCTCCAGGGCAAAAGCAGTCCGCTCGATCCGCAGCAGAGGCGCGCCAGCGGCCACCCTCAGCGTCTTGGCGGCGGCGCGGTCGGCGGCTATGGCGGTCAGGCGCTCCTCCGCTCTCACAACCAGCACCCCGTAGGACTTCTGGTACAGCTCGTAAAGCGTTGCGGGCAACGTCTCTCGCTGGGCAAGGCCCGGAAACAGCGCCGCCGGGACGCTCACCGTCTCCAAGATGAACGGTGTGCCGTCGCGGGTGCGAACGCGGCGGATGCGCAGCACCTTGGCGCCCGCCGCGAGGTTCAAATCGCGGCGCTCCGTGCGGTTCGCACCGGCCACGACCGCCTGCCGGCTCTGGGTATCCGTGGCGATGCGCCTCCGCTCCCCGTCGAAAACGCTGGAAAAGCGCGCATACTCCTCCTCCTGCGTGTGCTCGCAGACGTATGTGCCGAGCCCCTGCCGGCGCACCACCACGTTCTCCGCCACCAGCGCGGTCACAGCCATGCGCGCCGTACCTTGGCTGACGCCGAACTCGCGGGCGATGTCGAATTCGCTGGGAATGGGCTGGCCGGGAGCCCACGCGCCCGATCGAATCCGCTCGACCAATTGCCCACGCACGTGCAGATAGCGCGGCCGCCTCGATCCATCGGGTGATGTCATGGGGTGCTGACGGTGCGCTCGACTTGGGTGGCGTTGGACATCCTTGCATCCTGCAGCTGTAAACGGAATGGTATGCATCCTATAGATGATTCATCTGCGCATGGCAGTCCCCTATCGCTTGGACAGATGTCTTCGTGGGCGATTTTGCCAGGGCTGTCGTCGATTTTCATGCAGTGCAACGCAAAATGCGAGGAGACCGATGCCGTTGCTAGCTTCCTGCCTGGGGCTCCCGGTGCTCCGACCTCGCCGCGTTTGGCCGCCTGCGCCAAGGCGCTCAAGCGCGGGTGGTCGCCCACCATGCCCGGACGTGGGCGCCACTGGACCTTCGGCAACGACCGGGAGAGAAACGTCCTGGCCTCGTTGTTTGCCCGGGCCGGCAACGAGGCTTCGATGGCCGCCAGGTCCCAAGCTCGCTAGAGCCTAGCCCGCGCGCTTGTGGCGAGCCGACGCGTTCACCGGGCAGATCACAGGGTGCCGGGACAGACTGCCGGATTACATCCTGGGCATATGGGCTTTTGCCGTGGTGCCGTGGAAAGGGCGTCGCGGGGCCACCGGCCTCCCACAAGCTGGGCGAAGCCCCCGTGAGGTCGGTCCGATCCCCGCGTCAGTTCACAACCGACGTGAACAACGCCAGGCCTCGCGGCGGGCTGGGCCGCATCTTGGCAGGCCCTGAAGGGAGCCGAAGCGGGCTACCTCGTTGATCTTTCACGCCCTCAAGCCAGACCATGGGAGCGGCCAAGAGCTGTGGAAGACGGGCTGACTTTGCCGCCACCGGCACTATAGTGCGGCCCCATGGTCACGATCGCCACCAAACCCCAGAAATCGCAGCGACCGCAGGTAACCTGCTCAGTCCCTCCGGGCGAGCCCGTGCCAGTCATCAAGGGCAGCCACGTGTACCTGATCGACGGCTCGGGCTACATCTTCCGCGCCTTCCACGCATTGCCGCCCCTCACGCGATCCGACGGCCTCCCCACCGGCGCCGTGCACGGGTTCTGCGGAATGCTGTGGAAGCTCCTGCAGGACTCGCGCAAGTCGAGCGGGCCGACGCATATCGCCGTCATCTTCGACTACAGCGAGAAGACGTTCCGCAACGAGATCTACCAGGACTACAAGGCCCACCGCCCACCCGCGCCCGAGGAGCTGGTGCCGCAGTTCAGCCTGATCCGCGACGCCGTGAAGGCCTTCAACATCGCCTGCCTGGAGCAGGACGGTTTCGAGGCCGACGACCTCATCGCCACCTATACCAAGCAGACGCTGGCCACGGGCGGCGATGTAACCATTGTCTCCTCTGACAAGGACCTGATGCAGCTGGTTAAGCCTGGCGTGTCGATGCTCGACACCATGAAGAACCGGACGATCGGCCCGGATCAGGTGCGGGAGCGCTTCGGCGTTGCGCCCGACAAGGTGGTGGACGTGCAGGCGCTGGCCGGCGATTCGACCGATAACGTTCCAGGCGTCCCTGGCATTGGCGTCAAGACCGCCGCGGAGCTCATCAACGAATACGGCGACCTCGATACGCTGCTCGCCCGCGCCGGTGAGATCAAGCAGACCAAGCGGCGCGAGCGGCTTATAGAGTTTGCCCTGCAGGCCAAACTCTCGCGCGAGCTGGTGCGGCTGAAGGACGACGTGCCGCTGACTGTACCGGTGGACCAGCTTGGCGTGCGCGAGCCCGATGCCGATGCCCTTTTGCGCTTCCTGCGGGGGATGGAATTCACGACGCTGACCAAGCGCATTTCAGAGGGCCT
>JAFMSC010000077.1:0-11105 GCA_017353825.1 Hyphomicrobiaceae bacterium
TCGCGATGACCAGAACACGGAGACGAACGACCAACGGGCCTTCGCCAATAATCATTTGACGGACGAATCCCGGCAGGTCAGCGGATCTAAGCTCTAAAGTGCTTGAGCTTGTTGGAGCAGCGCTCGATGCGATTGCGCTCACGACAGAGCCATGGCTCCGAACGACTGGTGGTGCCGTCCGATGATGAGGAGATCGTCTTCGTCAAAGACCTCTTCGCCGATATCAGGCGGGCGCATGGTGATGAGGTCGCCCTGTCTCCACGACTTCGCTAGGGGATGCAGATGTAGGCCGGTGCCGCTCGACAGAAGTGCACGGTCCTGCCGCTGCAGGTGCCGTGTTCGTCGTTCATGCCTTTCGCTTGCTTCCTCGCTGCATGCATGGCGAGCGCCACCTTGGAGACTTGCCGCGTGTAAAGGTGCTAGTCCAGTTCCCCGCCCCGCCCACACCATTCCAGACGCTTTGCTTCGCTAAACCAATCCTGGAACTTGCGATCGAAGTAGAGAATTTCGGCGGTCAGATTTTGAAGCTGTGCCTCCTGCAGGGCGACGAGGAACCCCAGCAAGGTCGGATAGCGTTCGTCCGTTGATTCCACGGCGAACAGGTCGTCCATTTCCATGAGGGCGAGATAGCGTAGGGCCAGCTTGTAGTTCTCAAGGCAGACCTCGGGCTCCACGGCCTTGTCATGCCCGGCATACGTGGTCGGTTTCAGCCAATACAGCACGGGCATGAAAGCCCCATCCTGGATTGCCTTGAGTTCGTCCCGAAGATTCGTTCGCCTGTTCTCCAACCACGCCTGATAATACGGGATGCGCGCGTTGGACTCCTCAAACGGCGGCTGCTCCGAGCCGTAGCAGGTATGATGGATATAGCCATTTCCAGGCCGCGCATATCCATGATGGGCGATCTTGCCTGACTTGGAACGTATCCACCGCCCGCAGATTTGGCAGGTCTGACGTCTCCCAGGGTCATAGGCCGCCCGCCGCTTCGCCTCCCGCGCGGCATCCCGTCCTTGAGCCTTGGCAAACCCCGCGTGGTGCTTGGCCTTCGCCTTTGCCACGGTCTTTGGATCGTCGTCCTTCAGGAAGCGTTCAACCGCCTGCCCGTCATAGAACAGGTGGATGGATTCGTAATAGGGCGTTTTCTCCCTCCGCAGCTCATACTTGGATTCATCAGGAACGAACTTGGCCATCCATGCCGCAAATTGCGCCTGCTTGGCCGCCTTCTTGGAAGCCCCCTCTTCCTTGCGGCGCATGTCCTCCAAGGCATCAATCTTGACGACTTCCTTGACCTCAAAGTTCATGGGCATTCTCCACTGCGCAGGCGAGCCGTCTCTCCAAGGCGGCTCCTTTTTTTGAAACACGGAGTATCTATGATTCTCCTGTGATATTTCCACCCGTCGAGCTTCCCGTCCAAGGCGGCACGGTCTTTGCGCAAGGCGACAGGGGTGCTGTCTCCTCGATGTCCTTAGGCAGGAGAACAGCGCCTCCTGCCAAGCGCCGTCTCCCACACGGATTCACACGGATGACGTCCACCGCCTCCGTCCTGGACGATGCAAGCGTTGGCCGATTGGAGCAATTGGGTGTACACGGTGTATGGTTGGGGCTTGGTATGGGAGGGGACACGCTTCCATAGGGAGGACGGGAGACGCCCGGCCCCTTAGCCGTTGACTTCCAATGCTTTCTCCTGTTTCGAGCGGGCGCCACAGGTCGGATAAGATGTCGCCTCGACTCTGGAACATCAACGCAGCACCTGGGGCGGCAACCCCTGAATCGGTACGACACGACCACATCGGCATCACTGGGGATCGGCCGTGTCGGTCAGCATCAATCTTTGGATGGCAAGCCTTGGCGTCGGTTACTGTCCTCTCTGCCGCCATCGGATCGAATTGCAACGTGATGGCCAAGCTCGTGGGAGCGCGGCTCGCTTCCAGTTGATCGGCTCGAAGAATACTCGCGGGCGGGCGTGTGCGGATGAGGTTCCCGGCCTCGTCTCAAGAGGCCTCCCGCCTGTGCGGATGTCCACGCCCGTTACGCGGCTAAGCTCTCCTGGACCTGGCGCAGACTGAGACTCGTATCGATCGGAGGAGGTGCGATGGCGATGCCTGCTTGCAGGCCTAGCTTTGCTCCACGTTGAACGCGTCGCATGGTGTTCCAGCTTGCGGGCAGCTATGTCCGCGATCTTGCTGTGCAGCAGGCTGACGGTGCCAGCAGGGCTCATGGAGAGCTTCTGCCGAGCGAGGTTGCAACGCCTCCGTCTTCCTCAGCCCGTGCTCCACAACGAAGCGAACCATCTCCTCTCGACCTTTGGGCGTGAGGCGAGCATTGTTGTGGGTGTTCATTCGGTCCCCCGGCGAATCACTGACGTTTGGTGACATCAGCGTTCCCGGTTAGGACCGAATGGATAACCTCCTGAAGGTTCACAGCTAGGTGCTCGCCTGAGCCAGCACCGCGGTGCAATGGCCGGGGCTTTGGGGGCTGCGCGTTGTAAGGCGGACCGTGAAACGGCCCACAGAGTAGAACGACAGATAACTGTGGAGGAATCCAGGATAGCTTGCCGAATCGACCCCGTTTGTGGTGTCTGCTCGGCCTATGCTCTATCTGCTCAACATCGCGCTGACGGCGCTACCTTACCTCGCGTTCGGCTGGCTACTGGCACGTGATCCATCGTTCGACAGCATGCTAGGCCCACAAGGAACCAAGCAAGATTCCATAATCGCCGCGTTCACCTGGGGTGGCGGCTTCATAACCCTGTTCCTGGTGGGCGCCGCGTTCACAGCGATCATCTTGCTGATCGGCGCTTCCGGCTGGGGCGTCTTGCTCGGCATCGCCGGAGGCTTGGCCATCGCCGGGTTCGGCCAGGGACGGCTCTAGGCGGAGATCGGGGGAAATCGGACTATTTGCCCTCGCCTCGCCGCCTCCCAACCCCCTCCGCGCCCCGTCGCCCTCTGGGTTCCCCTTCTGCGCTCCATTAGGCGCCCGCTCAGTGCCCTTTCGGGGGCAGCCGAGGTCATGGTGGGCGATCAAGGCGGCGGCCGGCGGGCTGATAGGGGTGTGGGGGTGAATTTGCGGGACGACGAGGCCGGGACGCGCCTGCGCCTCAACGCGGGCCGCCGCCATCAGGCATGTCGTGTTCGACGGCACGAACATCAAAGCGAACGCGTCCAAGCGAGCCACGTGCGCAGGAAGATAACGGGGCGGAGCTGGAGGCGGACGTGGACCGTGGTCGGCTGCCGCGGAGGTTCGCCACCGCGCCGTAAGCCCTCACGCGGCCCCCTTCCCACATGAGCGAGTTCCGTCGGCTCCGGCCCCTGAACTAGCGCCCAATCGGGACGCAGGGCGCACAGCGGTTGAGCTGTTGGGAGGTCGTCGTTGAGGCGCCCAACGGCATGCACTAGTATCCCTTAGCTGCGCTTGCGGCGCACAGCGAGGGGAGGATCGCGCTCATGCGGTTGATCAGGGCGATCGCCGTTGCAACGGCACTCGGCGTGGCGACCCTCCTTTCGCCTCTGGGCGCTGCGGAGATCAAGGTGGGACTGGCCGCTCCGCCAAGCAGCATCGACCCGCACTTCCACAACCTAGCGCCCAACAACTCGCTTCTGAGCAATATCTTTGACCGGCTTGTGCATCAGGATCCGAACCAGGCGCTGATCCCGGGCCTCGCCGAGAGCTGGAAGGCCGTCAACGACACGACCTGGGAGTTCAAGCTGAGGAAGGGCGTCAGGTTCCACGACGGCTCGCCCTTCACCGCCGCCGACGTGCTGTGCACCTTCAAGCGGGCGCCCAACGTGCCCAACTCGCCGTCGAACTTCGGCCTCTACCTGAAGGGCAAGACGGTGGAGAAAGTCGACGACTATACCGTACTTGTCAAGACCACCGGCCCGCAGCCACTGCTGCCCAACGACCTCTCGACGATCTACATCGTCTCCAAGTCGGCCGGCTGCGAGGCCAAGACGGAGGACTACAATACCGGCAAGGCCGCCGTCGGCACGGGCCCCTTCAAGTTTGCCGAGTACGTGCCCGGCGACCGCATCGTCATGACCGCCAACGACGACTATTGGGGTGGCAAGGCAGCCTGGGACAAGGTCACCTTCAGGCCGATCACGTCGGCGCCGGCGCGCGTGGCGGCGATCCTGGCCGGCGATGTGGACCTGATCGAGGACGTGCCCACGGCCGACATCGCCAAACTCTCCAAGGACCCCAGGGTGAGCCTCTTCCAGACCGTGTCCAACCGCGTGATCTACTTTCACCTGGACCAGTTCCGCGAGATCTCGCCCTTCATCACCGCTAAGGACGGCAGCGCCATCAAGAACCCGCTGCGCGATCGGCGGGTACGGCTCGCCATCTCCAAGTCTATCAACCGCGACGCCATCGTCGAGCGGGTGATGGAGGGTTCCGCTGTCCCCGCAGGGCAGCTGCTGGCCGACAAGTTCTTCGGCACCTCGAAGAACCTGAAGCCCGAGAGGTACGACGTAGAAGGCGCCAAGAAGTTGATGAAGGAGGCGGGCTACGAGGGCGGCTTCAAGATGACGATCCACAGCCCCAATGGCCGCTACACTAACGACGCCAAGATCGCCGAGGTGGTGGCACAGATGCTCACACGCATCGGCATCGAGACCAGCGTGGAGACGCTGCCACCCGCCGTGTTCTTCCGCCGCGCCTCCGCGGGCGGGCCGGACAATACGCCTGAGTTCAGCTTCATCCTGGTAGGTTGGGGGTCGGGCACCGGCGAGGCCTCCTCGCCGCTGCGCTCACTGATCTACACGGTCGATCCCAGCAGGGGCACCGGTGCGGCCAACCGCGGGCGCTACTCCAACCCGGAGGTGGACAAGCTGGTCGACGCGGCGCTCGCGAGCGTGGACGATGAGAAGCGGGCGGGTCTGCTTGCCAAGGCCACGGAAGTGGCGATCGGCGACCTCGGCATCATCCCGAGCCACTACCAGATCAACGTCTGGGCGACGCGCAGGGGCCTGAAGATCGTGCCGCGAACGGACGAGTTTACCGTCGTTATGAGCGTTGCGCCGCAGTAGGCAAAGTCCAATTCCCCCTCTCCATTCGAGCCGAGGTGGCGCGAACGGGAGAGGGTTCGGGGCAGCCACAAGGGAACGCCCGCCGCCAGGAGCCTCAAGATGTGCGCGAGCTTCACGTTGGCTGCTGATGGGTCGGAACCTATGGCTGCCGCTCGCCCAAGCTCTCCCCCCGTCGCCTTCGGGATCGCTGCGGCGCTCTCAAGCTTGCGGTTGGCCGAAGGGAGGCGGGGAGAGGGAGGCGGGCCGCGCTTGCCATGACCGCCTTCCTTATCAGACGCCTGATGCAAGCCGGCCTGGTGGTCGCGGTCATGTCCGTGATCGTCTTCTTCGGCATCAATGTCGTCGGCAATCCGGTGGATATCCTGGTAAGCCCGGAGGCGGACCAGGCCGAGCGCGCCCGCGTCATCCGCGAGTTCGGCCTCGACCGGCCGGTGTGGCAGCAGTACCTTCTGTTCCTCAATGGCATCGCCCATGGCGACTTCGGCCGCTCCTTCGTGCACGGCGAGCCGGCGCTCAAACTGATCCTGGAGCGTATGCCGGCCACGGTGGAACTGGCGCTTGCCGCGCTTCTGATGGCCATCGTCGTGGGTATCCCGGTCGGCATTTATGCGGGCATCACGCCCATGGGCCGTGCCTCGAAGGTCATCATGGCCGGGTCCATCCTGGGCTTCTCGCTACCCACCTTCTGGGTCGGGCTGATGCTAATCTTGGTCTTCGCCGTGCACCTGGGGTGGCTGCCCTCGACCGGGCGCGGCGCCACGGCGAGCGTCCTCGGCGTCTCCACGAGCATGGCGACCCTGGATGGGCTGGCACACCTTGTGCTGCCGGCGCTGAACCTGGCGCTCTTGAAGATCTCTTTGGTGGTGCGTCTCACCTATGCCGGCGCCCGCGAGGCCAGCCAGCAGGACTACATCAAGTTCGCCCGCGCCAAGGGCCTGTCTGAGCGCCGCGTCGTCGGGATTCACCTCCTCAAGAACATCATGATCCCTGTCGTCACCGTGCTCGGGCTGGAGTTCGGCAACCTGCTTGCTTTTTCGGTCGTGACGGAGACCATCTTCGCCTGGCCCGGAATGGGCAAGCTGCTGATCGATTCGATCCTGCTGCTCGACCGCCCGGTGGTCGTTGCCTACCTCATCATCATCGTGCTCGCGTTCCTCATCATCAACTTCGTGGTGGACGCGCTCTACTCGGCGCTCGATCCGCGCGTGCGATTGAGGGACGCCGGCTCATGACGGACGTTTCGGCACCCAACGGGGTCGGACCCCTCGCGCACAAAGGGGTAAGGCCTCCCGCCACCGACGCTGGGTTCCCCCACGAACCTTCGCGCGAGGGGGCTGACCCCGTCCTCGCCGACAATCGGTTTCGCGTCTTCCTCGCCGAGTTCCTGGAAAGCCGCGTCGCCGCCGCCGCTCTGGCCATGCTCATTCTGCTCGTGGCCGTCGCGCTGGTGGCGCCATGGGTGACGCCGCAGAACCCCTACGACCTGGGCTCGCTCGATATCCTCGACAGCCGACAACCGCCGGGCGCCAAGGCCTCGACCGGCTTCACTATGATCCTGGGCTCCGACGGCGTTGGCCGCGACCTCTACTCGGCCATCGTCTACGGCCTCAGGATCTCCCTGTTCGTCGGCGTTATGTCCGGCGTCCTCGCGATGCTGATCGGCATGTGCGCCGGCCTCCTGGCGGCCTATACCGGCGGGCGCACTGGGGCCCTCATCCTACGGGGGGTGGACCTACAGCTCTCCTTCCCGGCCATCCTCGTTGCCCTGATGCTGGTGGCGCTGCTCGGCAAGGGCGTGGAGAAGATCGTGCTCGCCTTGGTGGCGGTGCAGTGGGCTTACTATGCCCGCACCGTTCGCGCCTCCGCGCTGATCGAGAAGGGCAAGGACTACGTGGAGGCCGCCCGCGGTCTCGCTTTGAGCCCCGCCCGCATCATGCTGCGCCACATCCTGCCCAACTGCTTGCCCCCGCTGATCGTCGTCGGCACGGTTGAGATAGCGCACGCCATCGCGCTCGAAGCCACGCTCTCCTTCCTCGGCGTGGGCATGCCCCCCACCGAGCCCTCCCTCGGTGTGCTGATCGCCAACGGCTTCGAGTACATGCTGTCGGGACGCTACTGGATCAGCTTTTTCCCGGGCATTGCGCTGCTCGTCACCATCGTCTGCATCAACCTCGTCGGTGACCAGTTGCGCGAGGTGCTGAACCCGAGACTGCGGCGATGACGCACCCCGTTACCACCCAGGTCGGCGCCCCGTCGCCCAAGATGCTCGAGGTTAAGAACCTCAAGACGCACGCCTTCACCAAGCGCGGCATCGTCAAGGCGGTGGACGGGGTGGACCTCCAGATTTCCTCCGGCGAGGTGCTGGGCCTCGTCGGCGAATCCGGTTGCGGCAAGACCATGACCGGCTTCTCGATCATCGGACTGGTCGACCCTCCAGGCCGCATCGTCGCCGGTGCCGTGCGCTTCAAAGGTGAGGACCTTGGCAGCGCTGGCGCGGAGCGGATGCGCTCGCTCCGCGGTGACCGCATCGCCATGATCTTCCAGGACCCGATGATGGCACTCAACCCGGTCCTGCGGGTCGACACGCAGATGGTTGAGGCGGTGCAGGCGCACCGCGCGGTCGATCGCGCCACAGCGCTGGCACTGGCGCATGAGGCACTGGTGCAGGTCGGTATGCCCGCGCCCGAGCGCCGTCTTAGGGCCTATCCTCACGAGCTGTCCGGCGGCATGCGCCAGCGCATCGTCATCGCCATCGCCTTCCTCAACAAGCCCGACCTCATCATCGCCGACGAGCCCACCACGTCCCTCGACGTGACCATCCAGGCCCAGATCTTGCACGAGGTCCAGGGCCTATGCCGCAAGACCGGCACCGCCATGATCTGGATCACCCACGACCTGGCCGTGGTTGCCGCCTTGGCCGACCGGATAGCCGTCATGTACGCCGGCCGCATCGTCGAGACCGGCCGCGCCGAGGATGTCGTCGAGCGACCGCTCCATCCCTACACGCGGGGTCTGATTGGCTCGGTGCCGAGCCACAACCGGCGCGGCGCGTCCCTCACCCAGATCCCCGGCCTGCCGCCCTCGCTGATCGAGCTGCCGGCCGGATGCGCCTTCCACCCCCGCTGCGGGCGCGCCACCGCGCTCTGCCGCGAGGAGCCCGAAGAGCGTGCCGTAGGTGCCGGCCGGCACCTGCGCTGCTTCCACCCGCTGGTGGAGGCGCTGTCGTGACGGCCCTGGTCGAGGTCCGCGGGCTGACCAAGCGGTTCGTGAAGCGGCCGGACCTGGCAGGCCGCATCGCCGGCCGCCTCGGTGCCGATATCCGCGCGGAGACGGTGCATGCGGTGGACGGCGTCGACCTTGCCATCGCCAAGGGCGAGGTGGTGGGGCTGGTCGGCGAGTCCGGCTGTGGCAAGTCCACGCTCGGGCGGATGATCGCCGGGCTCTTGGAGCCTACCGAAGGCGAGGTATTCTTCAAAGGCCGCAGCCGGGTGCGCTTAAGCGGCGCGGAGGCGCGGGAAGCGCGGCTGGCCGTGCAGATGCTCTTCCAGGACCCCTACGCCTCTCTCAACCCGCGCGCCCGCGTCGAGACCATCGTCGGCGAGGCGCCGCGCGTGCACGGCTTGGTGCCGCGAGCCAAGCTCGCTGCCTACATCGACGACCTGCTCGCGCGCGTCGGCCTCAGCCCCGACGAAGTGAAGCGCCGCTACCCACACCAGTTCTCCGGCGGCCAGAGGAGCCGCATCGGCATCGCCCGGGCGCTGGCGGTCCGGCCCGAGGTGCTGGTGTGCGACGAGGCCATCGCCGCCCTCGATGTCTCGATCCAGGCGCAGATCCTCAACCTGTTCATGGACCTGCGCGCTTCGCTCAACCTCACCTACCTGTTCATCAGTCACGACCTGGGCGTGGTGGAGCACATCTGCGACCGCGTCGTGATCATGTACCTCGGCCGCGTGGTGGAGATGGTGCCGACGTCGGAGCTTTTCGCCGGCCCCAACCATCCCTACGCGCAGGCGCTGCTGGCCGAGGTGCCGAGGCTCGACGCACGGAAACGCGTCTTCGAACCGATCAAGGGCGAGATCCCCTCGCCGCTCGATCCGCCGCACGGCTGCCACTTCCACCCACGCTGCCCGCACGCCATGCCGCGCTGCCGTACCGAGGCGCCCCGCCTCAAGGCGATCGCGCCCGGCCGGCTCTCGGCCTGCCACCTGAACGACGCCTGATTGAGGTGAACGTCATGACCAGCTACCGCGACGTTGAGATCGATAGTGACGCGATCGTCGAGGACATCCGCCGCATTAGCGAGATCGAAAGCCCGACCAGCCATCCCGCCGGCGTCAACGCCGCGCTCGACCTGATCGGCGGTTGGTTCGAGGGCACGGGCGTCACCTTCGAGCGGCTCAAGATCCGCGACGGCTTCGGCGAGCTTATGAAGGTGCGCAGCGCGCCGCCTAGCGGAAGCGACGGCGGCATCCTCGTCCTCAGCCATGTGGATACCGTGCACCCGGTCGGCACGCTCGCCGGGCCACTGCCGCTGCGCCGGGAGGGTGACAGGTTCTACGGTCCCGGCGTCTACGATATGAAGGGTGGCCTCACCCTGGCGGCCGCCGCATTCAGGCGCATGGCGCGCGCCAATATAGCCACGCGGCTCCCGATCACCTTCATGTTCACCCCGGACGAGGAGGTGGGCAGCGTCGGCTCACGCCAACACATCGAGGCCGAAGCCGCCCGCCACAAGTACGTGCTCGTCACCGAGCCCAGGCGCAACGGCGGGCGGGTGGTGACCTCCCGCAAGGGCACCGGCCGGTTTCAGATCGAGGCGCGCGGCCGCCCCGCCCATGCCGGCGCCGCCCACGACAAGGGCCGCAGCGCCATCCGAGCGATGGCACACATCATCCTCGAGATCGAGGGCTTCACCGACTACGCCCGAGGAATAACCACCAACGTAGGCCTCGTCAGTGGCGGCACCGGTGTCAACGTGATCCCCGAATGCTGCCGCATCAACGCCGACATGCGTATCCTCGACCTGGCCTCAGCCAGGGAGCTGGAAGCGCGCTTCCACGCCCTCAAGTCGCCCGACCCGGATGTGGAGATCAAGGTGGCCGGCGGCATGACCCGGCCGCCGTTCGAGCGCGGCCCCCACATCGACCTCTTGTTTGATAAGGCCGCCGCCGTGGCCGCCACGCTGGGCATGACGCTGGAAAGCGGGCCGCGTACCGGTGGCGGGTCGGACGGCAACTTCACCGCAGCTATGGGGCTGCCGACCCTGGACGGCCTGGGCGTGGACGGGGACGGCGCCCACACCCACCAGGAACACCTGCTGTTGTCCTCCATCGCGCCCGGTACGCGCTTGTTCCAGGGCCTGTTCGAGGCCCTCAGCTGAGGTTGCGCCCGACCGGCACAGCCACATAAGCTGCCCCCCGTACGGCTTGACGCTGCCCCTGCCGCCCAACGACAAGGAAGCCCCGGCTTTGTTCTTGCGGGTCAGGCTTATATTAGCGCAGCTTGCCCAGCATCGGGGGTGGTTCCGGAGTTCTCAACCCGAAATTCGCAACATTAGGCGCTTTGCAAGTTAGGCGGATATCCCCATAGCGGCGCCCGCACCGCAGCCCGTGCTGCCGGTTGCCTAACTGGTGCCTCTGCGCCAGGCTAGGCCAACTGCTAGATTGACCTGACGAGACGGGGAAAGACGCGCGGCATGATGTGGCGGATCGGCGTCGACATCGGCGGTACCTTCACCGACGTGGCGCTGGTCGATGAGGCAACGGGGCGCATCGGCGTCGCCAAGGTGCCGACGAACCCGCGCGCTCTCGCACAGGGCGTGCTTTCGGCGCTAGCGGTCGCAATGGGTCGCTACGGGATCGCTGCTGCCGACGTTGGCCTGCTGTCGCACGCCACCACCGTCGTCACCAACACCATCCTGGAGGAGAAGGGTGCGCGCGCCGCGCTCGTAACCACGCGCGGCTTCCGTGACGTACTCGAGCTGCGCCGCTCCGCACGGGGAAACCTCTACAACCTGTTCCAGGATGCGCCCGCCACCCTGATCCCGCGCCGCCTCCGCTTCGAGATCACCGAGCGGAT
>JAFMSC010000077.1:11115-11632 GCA_017353825.1 Hyphomicrobiaceae bacterium
TCGCCGAGGACGAGATGGAGGGCCTGATCGCCGCGCTCAAGGAGGCTCGGGCGCAATCGGTAGCGGTGTGCCTGCTGTTCAGCTTTCTCAACCCGGAGCACGAGCGGCGGCTGGGCGAGCGCCTGCGCGCGGGTCTGCCGGGTGTCCCGATCTACCTTTCCTGCGAGGTGCTTCCTGAGGTGAAGGAGTTCGAGCGCACCAGCACCACGGTGGCGTGCGCCTACGTCGGTCCGGTCCTCGCCTCCTACCTGCAGCAGCTGGACGAGACGACGCGCAGGGGTGGCCTGCCACCGGTCTACGTCATGGGCTCCAACGGTGGCATCCTGGAAACAGCTGAGGCGGTGGCCATGCCGGTGGTGACGGTCGAGTCCGGACCCGCGGCCGGCGTGGTGGCGGCGGCCCTGGTGGCGCAGCAGACCGGCGTCTCCAACCTGCTCTCCTTCGACATGGGCGGCACCACCGCCAAGGCGAGCCTCATCCGCGAAGCCCGCTACGAGACCACGACCGAGTACGAGGT
>JAFMSC010000077.1:11642-12468 GCA_017353825.1 Hyphomicrobiaceae bacterium
CGAGGTAGGCGGCGGAGCCAGCGGCAGCCGCTGGATGCACGGCAGCGGCCATCCAATCCGCGTGCCCGTCATCGACCTGGCCGAGGTCAGCGCCGGGGGCGGGTCGGTCGCCTGGCTCGACCGGGCGGGCGCGCTGCGCGTGGGTCCTAGGAGCGCTGGTGCCGATCCAGGGCCTGTCTGCTACCGCCGCGGTGGCAGTGAGCCGACCGTCACCGACTGCAACTTGCTGCTCGGCTACCTCGATCGCGGATCGTTGCTAGCCGGAGACCTGCCCATCGACACGAGCGCAGCCGAGGCGGCCGTGCGCCAGCGCCTCGCCGAGCCCCTTGGCGTCGATGTGCGGACTGCTGCGGTGGCGGTGATCGACGTGGTCAACCACGCCATGGCGGAAGCGCTCAAGATGGTGTCGCTGCAGCGCGGGCACGATCCGCGCGAATTCGTTCTGGCCGCCTTCGGCGG
Organism: Hyphomicrobiaceae bacterium; assembly: GCA_017353825.1. Lineage (GTDB taxonomy): Bacteria > Pseudomonadota > Alphaproteobacteria > Rhizobiales > Hyphomicrobiaceae > AWTP1-13. The sequence goes on from JAFMSC010000077.1 coordinate 12,102, forward strand.
CGCCGGCCCGCTCCATGCCGCGGCGTTGGCGGACGAGCTCGGCATCGCCGAGGTCCTGTGCCCGCCGATCCCCGGCGCCTTCTCGGCGCTCGGGCTGATCGGGACCGAACTCAAGCGCGACTACGTGCGCACCGTCTACACCACCGCCGCCGTAGCCGATCCTGCGCCTATCGAGGCAGCGTTCGTCGCCTTGGAGCGCGAGGGTGCCGCCATGCTCGATCGCGCCAATATCGCGCCTAGCCGGCGCCGGTTCGTACGAGCGGTGGATGCTCGATACCATCGCCAGTCCTACGAGCTGACCATCCGGCTCGAGCGCCCGATCTTCGACGCGCAGGCGCTACACGAGGTTGCAGAGGGGTTCCATGAG
>JAFMSC010000078.1 GCA_017353825.1 Hyphomicrobiaceae bacterium
GACGTGCTGGCGGGCGTCAACGACAAGGTGATGGCCGGCGACCTCCTGGTACGGCTGGCGGACGAGGACCTGGTGGCCCGCGTCAACGCGGCCCGCGCCGAGGTTGCCGTGCGCAAGCGCGATCGTGACAACGAGAACGTCTCGAAGACCGCGCAGGAGCGCCGCAACGCCGAGGACAAGTTCGCGGATGCCGAGCGTCAGCTCGCCTCGGCACGCGAGGACCTCGATCGCGTGCTGAAGGTCAAGCGCGACGGCGGGGCCGGCGGCGATATCGACAAGGCGCGCGATGCGGTAGCAAAGGCCGGCGATCAAGTGGAGCAAACGCGCACCGCACTGCGCAGGGCGCAGGCCAACCACGATACGTCGGTGCCGACCCGCCTTGAGGCAGCGCTTACAGCGGCGCGAGCTGAGCTGTCCCTGGCCGACGCGGCGCTGGAGCGTACGCGTCTCAGGGCGCCCTCCAACGGTACGGTGCTGCAGATGAATGCCAAGGTCGGCGAGACGGTGGCACCGTCGCCGGAGAACCTGTTAGTCGTGTTGGGGGATGTCTCCTCGCTGCGCGTCAGGGCCGAGTTCGAAGAGCGCGACATCGGCAAGGTGCGCGTGGGCCAAGAGGCGGTGGTGCGCTCCGACGCGTTCCCCGGCAGGGACTTCGAGGGCAGCGTATCCTCGCTGGCGCGCTCGCTCGGCCCGAGCAAGCTCGGCCAGCGCGGGCCGCGCCGGCCCACCGATATCGACGTCCTGGAGGTGATCATCGACCTCAACGACCAGCCCCCGCTGCTTCCGGGGATGCGCGTCGACGTGTTCCTCAAGGCCGATGCCGCATTGGCCAGCGAGGACGCATTCAAGCGCACGTAAGTGCGCGTGTCAGTCGCGTAGCGCGAGCCCCCCGTCCCCGCTACCTTCGGGCCATCAGCGAAAAGCAAACTGCCGCGTTGCGCCTCACGGCCGCCGCCGGCGCTCGCGCGCCCCAGCGCGGGGCCCGGTAAGACAAGGCCCGTCGAGCCCGGTGCTCGACCACGTGCCGCTTGGCTTGGCGTAGGCCTGCGCATAGACTGTGGCAAAACATGAGGAAGGGAGGAAGGGACCCGATGTACCAACTGTCTGCAGTCCGCGCCTTGGCGGGCGCTGTGGCCGCGGCCGCGGCGCTCTGGCTCGCACCCCAGCCAGCCGCGGCCCAGGAGCTCAAGATCGGCTTCAGCATGGCGATGACCGGCGGGCTCGGGCCCAACGGCAAGTCGGCGCTGCTCGCCCAGAAGATCTGGGAGGAGGACGTGAACGCCAAGGGCGGCCTACTCGGACGCCCCGTCAAGCTCATCTACTACGACGACCAGAGCAACCCATCCACGGTGCCTGGCATTTACACGAAGCTGCTCGACGTGGACAAGGTGGACCTCGTCGTCGGCGGCTATGCCACGGCCATGCTGGCGCCGGCGATGCCGGTGATGATGCAGAGGAAGAAGCTGTTCATCGGCCTCCTCGGCCTCGGTGTGAACAGCGAGTTCAACTACCCCAACTACTTCGTGATGATACCTTCTGGGCCGAACCCGAAGCCCTCTTTCACCAAGGGCTTCTTTGACCTCGCGCTGGCGCAGAACCCCAAGCCGACGAGCGTGGCCATCGTCGCCGCCGACCAGGAGTTCTCCAGGAACGCCTCGGACGGCGCGCGCGAGAACGCCCAGAAGGCGGGCCTCAAGATCGTCTACGACAAGACCTACCCGCCGGCCACCCAGGACTTTGCCCCGATCGTGCGGGCCATCCAGGCCACCAACCCGGATATCCTGGTGATCTGCTCCTACCCGCCGGATTCGGTGGGCATGGTCCGCGCCATCAACGAGGTCGGTTTCAAGCCCAAGATCGTGGGCGGCGCCATGGTCGGCCCCCAGAACACGGCCATGAAGGCGCAACTGGGGCCCCTGCTCAACGGCTTCACCACCTACGACTTCTGGTTGCCGGTGCCGAAAATGGACTTCCCCGGCGTGACGGATCTCATGAAAAAGTACCAGGCGCGGGCGGCCGCCGAGGGTGTCGATCCGCTGGGCTACTACATGGCGCCCCAGGCTTACGCGCAGATGCAGGTGCTGGAGCAGGCGGTAGCGGCCACCAAGACCACGGACGACCAGAAGCTCGCCGACTACATCCGCGCCAATACCTTCAAGACCGTGCTGGGCGATGTCAAATTCGGCAAAGGCGGCGAGTGGGCCCAATCGCGCGTGCTGCAGGTCCAGTTCCGCAACATCAAAAACAACGACCCGATGCAGTTCAAGGGCGTGGACACCCAGGTGGTGGTGTCACCTCCGGAGTATGCCTCGGGCAGCCTGGTCTATCCCTACGAGAAGGGAAGGTAAGCCGCACGCCCTTTTTTCTGCACCTGGGTCTAAGGTGGTCTAGGGTGAGGGGCAGCCTCAATCTGAGGGCGGCGGGCCGTGGTGCCCTCACCCCGCGCCTCTCCTTGCGCTGATGGAGCCTGGGAGAGGTCGCAGACGCGCGGGGAGCGGGAGTACCTCACAGCCCCAAATAGAACTTCTTGATCAAGTCGTTGTTGTTGAGCTCGTCGGCCGAGCGGCCCTCGACGGCGATCCTGCCGTGCACGATAACATAGCCGCGGTCGGCGATGCGCACCGCCTGGGTGAAGTTCTGCTCCGCCATCAGCACTGTGAGCTGGTACTTGTCCTTCAGCTCCTTGATAGCGTCGATGGTGCGTGCCACCAGGATCGGCGCCAGCCCAACCGAGGGCTCATCTACCAGTAGGATCTTGGGCGCCAGCATGAGCGCACGACCCAAGGCCAGCATCTGCTGCTCGCCGCCAGACAGGCTGCCCGCGAGCTGACCACGCCGCTCGGCAAGCTGCGGGAAAACGGAGAAGCAGGTGTCGAGGTTGCGACCCATCTGCTCTCGCGCCGAGCGGCGGTAGGCGCCGAGCAGCAGGTTTTCCTCCACGGTGAGCTTGGGAAACAGCCGTCGTCCCTCCGGCACCAGGGCGATGCCAAGGTCCACGATCTCTTCGGTAGAGAGCCGCGTCAGGTCGTGGCGCCCGCCGTCGATGTCGGCAACGATGCGCCCGGCGCTCGGCCGAACCAGCCCCAAGATGCACTTCATGAGGGTGCTCTTGCCGTTGCCGTTGGTGCCAAGCAACACCACGGTCTCGGCCGGGGCCGCGCTGATCGTCACGTCCTCGATCACACGCACGGCGCCGTAGCCGGCGTGCAGCCCTTCGATGGCAATGCTACTGCCCAAGGTAGGCGCTCACGACTTGGGGGTTGTTGACGACCTCGTCCGGCTTGCCGTCGGCGATCTTGCGGCCCGAGACGAGAACGGCGAGGCGCTGCGAAAAGCTCATCACCGCGCGCATGATGTGCTCGATCAGTATCACGGTGATGCCCTCATCCTTGTTGAGGCGCAGCAGCAGCTGCACGATGTCCTCAACCTCGGAATGCGACAGGCCGGCCATGGCCTCGTCCGCGATCAGGAGCTTGGGCTCGGAGGCTACGGCGCGGGCGAGCTCCAGCTTGCGCATGTCGACCTGGCTCAAGTCGCGCGGCGAGCGCTCGGCGAGGTGCTCCAGGCCCACCAGCGCGAGCAGCTCAACGCAGCGACGTCCCAGGTCGATGTGGGAGTGCACGAGCCCGGTGCGCTGGCGGACGGTGTAGAGCAGTGGAACACGGATGTTATCGGCCACCGTCATGCTGGCGAACGGCCTGGGCAGCTGGAAGCTGCGGGCCAAGCCCAAGTGCGTGCGCTTGTGCGCAGGCGCGCCGTTGAGCGCGTGACCGTTGAAGTGCACGGTACCGGTCTCGTTCTGCAACGTGCCGCATATGCAGTTGACGAGCGTGCTCTTTCCCGAGCCGTTGGGTCCAATGAGCCCAAGGCGCTCGCCCTGACCCACGTCGAGGTCGATGTCGTCGAGGGCGACGAAGCCGCCGAAGCGCTTCGACAGACCTTTGACCTGGAGGATTGGGGCGCTCGCGGTGTTCATGACCTGGCTCACGGCTATTGGGGCGACTTGAGCTTCTTCTTCTTGGGCCGCCGCCAGTTCTCGACCAGACCCACGATGCCCCTGGGCGCGACGATGACAAAGCCCACCAGCAGCACGCCGACGATCAGCAGGCTCGCCTCTGAACGGAAGGTGACGGTGGCGATCTGCTGCAGGCTGCCGAGCACGAGAGCACCCACCAGCGGGCCGGCCCAGGTGGTGGTGCCGCCGATCATCGGCATGGCAATGGCGTTGACGGCGTAGGGCAGACCGAAGGCATTGGCTGGCTCGACGTAGCCCACATAATAGGGAAACGGCGCCCCCGCCATGCCCATCAACGCTCCGGAGAGTGCCGTGGCGGCGAGCTTGAGGCGCAGCGTGGGCACGCCTGAGGCCTCCGCAGCGGGCTCGTCGTCGCGGATCGCGGCGAGGCCAAGCCCCATGCGCGAGCGCTCGATGGTGCGGGCCACCCACAGCGCGAACACGGCGAGCAGCATCATCGCCAGGAACAGGTACTGGATGTAGGCGAGCGACACCGGGCCAATTTCGGCTGCGTCGGGCCTGATGATATAGGCGCCGCGCGAACCGCCCACGTAGTCCCAGTTCACCACGATGGTCTGCAGCACCACGGCCATGGCCAATGTGGCGATGGCGAAAAACACCCCGCGCAGGCGCAGCGTGAGGTAGCCCATGCCAAAGCCGACCAAGCCCGATACGATCCCGCCCAGCAGGATGAGCGTCGGCAGCGAGAGCGGCAGTAGGGTGCCCAGCACCTCGAACGGTGTATCGGACAAATAGCGCCCGGGATTGGCGCCCAGCTTGTGAAGGGCCACCGTGGTGTAGGCGCCTATGGCGAAGAACGCCGCGGAGCCGAAGTTGACGTAGCCGCAGTAGCCGCCGAGGATGTTCCAGGCCGTGGCCAGCACCACGTACTGCAGCACCACGTAACCAGCGAACAGCAGGTAGTCCCCATAGGTGGTGCGCACCAATAGCGCCGCGGCGAACACGGCGGCGGCCACGATCAGCGCGACGATAAGGAAGACCCAGGAGCGCATGGGCGGGCGTCTCCTAGCGTCCCAGGAGGCCGGCGGGGCGCACCGCCAGCGTGACGAGCAGGAAGCCAAAGGCGACGGCGGGCGCCCACGAGGGCCCATAGAACGTGGCCGTAAAGCTCTCCAGGATGCCGAGCAACATGGCGGCAATGACGGTGCCCGGCAGGCTACCCATGCCGCCCAACACGCAGATGGCGAACACACGCCCGATGTACTCGCGCCCCACCGACGGCTCCACCGGCTGGATGATGATGAGAAAGGCGCCGGCCAGTGCCGCCGTTGCGATGGAGATGCCGAAGGCGATGCGCTTGATGCGGATCGGGTCGACCGACAAGAGCCGCAGCGCCTGCTGGTCCTGGGCCACCGCCATGATCGCCCGGCCGATGAAGGTGCGCGCAAGGAACAGCTGCAGACCGGTAACCAGCAGCAGGGAGACGACGCACGGTATCAGCATGCGCAGGGGAAAATCGACGAAGCCGATCCGCCACGTCGGGCCGATATAGGGTGCCTGCACGTAACGATAGTCGACACCGAAGGTTAAGATCAACACCACCTCGGTAATGAACAGGAGGCCGAAGAAGAAGGCGAGGCCCCGCAGCGCCTCCTCGCCGCGCTTCTCAAACGAGAGGTAGAACACCTGATAGACCACCTGGCCCATGAGGTAGAAGGCCGGCAACACGACGACGGCGGTGAGGATCGGGTCAAGGCCCAGCGCGTCGTTGACGATGTAGGCGATGTAGGAGCCGACGATGATGAAGGCCGGGTGTGCGATGTTGACCACGTCGAGCATGCCGAACGAGATCGAGATCCCGACCGTTACCGCGGCGTAGAAGCCGCCGAGCAGGAGGCCGGCAACGATGGCGTTGAGAAGGAGATCGAGGCTCATGGACGCGCGGACCGCGCAACGCTGAAGCCCGGCGCGCGCCGCCGGTGCGCCTGCGTCTCAACCCGCCTGGGCGCACCTTCCTTCGATGTCGTGGCGGGTATCACTGTTGCCTCCCCGATCGCTGCGGCTTCTGGCGGCGCGCTTTGGGTTATGCTCTCTGCCGGCCATTGTGCAGCAAGGCTGGCGGCTTGGCTATCCCGCATCGCATCAGCCATAACATCACCATGACATCAGCATGGGGGGCCGATTGAGGAACAAGGCTCGACACATGGACGAACTGAGGAGCGGCTGCAAGCCCGCCCGCCGACCATGAGGTCGCGCCGGGCGCTGATCGTCGGCGGCTCAATGAGCGGGCTGTTTTGCGCCCTGTTCCTGCGCCGGCACGGGTGGGAGGTCGCCCTTTACGAGCGCTCGCCGCTGGCTTTGACCGGCCGCGGCGCGGGCATCATGACGCACCCCGAGTTGCATCAGGCGATGGCGGCGGTGGGTCTTGCTACCGACAAGAGCTTCGGCGTACCGATCGCCGAGCGGGTCGCGCTCGATCGGGCGGGCAGGGTGGTTGCGCGCCGCTGCCACCCGCAGATCGCCACCTCCTGGAACCGCCTGTTCGAGATGCTGGGCGCGCACGTGGGCAGCGGTCCCTACCACCTCGGAAAGGATCTCGTGCACGTCTCCCAAGGCGACAGCGAGGTAGTGGCCCACTTCACCGACGGCACTGCGCAAGCCGGCGATGTGCTGATCGGCGCCGACGGCCTGCGCTCCAGCGTGCGCGGGCAGTTCTTGGCCGAGGTTCGCCCGCGCTATGCGGGCTACGTGGCCTGGCGTGGGCTGCTCGCCGAGCGCGACGCCGCAGCCGTGCTGGGGCCGGAGCTGTTTGGGCAGCTCAGCTTCTTTCTGCCGCCCGGCGAGCAGTTCTTGGGCTATCCCGTCGCGGGCCCCGGCAACGACCTGCGGCCGGAACACCGCAGCTGGAACATCGTATGGTATCGCCCGGCGGACGAGGCGGGTGAGCTGCCCCGCCTGCTCACCGACGCGCGCGGGCGCACCCACGAGCTTTCCATTCCACCACCGCTCACCGCCCCCGGCGTCGTCGCCGAGATGCAGGCAGCAGCAGAGCGGCTGCTGCCAGACCCGTTCCGCGCAGCGATCGCGTTAATGGCGCAGCCCTTCCTGCAGCCGATCTACGACCTGGAGAGCCCCGCAATCGCCTTCGGGCGCGTCGCTCTCGCCGGCGACGCGGCGTTCGTGGTGCGCCCGCACGTGGGGGCCGGCGTGCTCAAGGCAGCGCACGATGCCGCCGCACTGGCCGAGTGCCTCGACGCCGACGCGACCGTGGAGGCAGGTCTCGGCCTCTACGAGGCCCGGCGCGCCCCCATCGGGCGGCAATTCGTCGCCCGTGCGCGGCGGCTCGGATGCTATCTCACCTACCGCTTTGACAGCGAAGAGGCGCGCGCGAGCGCCGCGTTCCATGCCGCGCCCGAACGGGTTCTGGCCGAGACCGCAGTCGTCGATTTTCTGTGATTGGCCGCCTCGCGCGTCGGTCGCATGCGGTCACATGCCGGTCGCATGGGGCCGTGCACGCGTCGGCCCGCCATGTCTTGATGGCCGGTTGTAGGAAGCTGGCCCCTTGGCCGATGTTGAGCGACGGCAAGCTGCGCCGCGCGCGGCGTTGGCCGTTGGCGAGCACTGCCGAGCCAGGTTTGACGGGGCAGCAGGCGTGCCGTAATGGATACGACAGAAACGGTTGGCGGGACTGGCTGTTTCACCCGTGTTGAAGAAGAAGACGTGACAATCTCCAGCGCCGGAAACGGCCGGATCTTGCTCCGGTGGTGTGGCCAGGGATTGGTTGACCGGCCGGGCTTGCGTGTGGGCGGCTGGCTCACAGAGACGGCGGCTGGCTCACAGAGACGAAGGGGAGGAGATACTCATGCGATTGCTGCGCTCCTTGCCGGTGGCGCTGACTGTGTTGGCTACCGCCTTGTTGGCGCCAGCCTGGGCCCAGGACAAACCCGTCCACCTAAAGCTGGCGCACTGGGTGCCTCCGTCGCATCCGCTGCAGAAAGCCATGGAGGATTGGGGCAACTCGATCCAGAAGGCCACCAACGGCACCGTCACCTTCACGGTGTTCCCATCCCAGCAGCTGGGCAAGGCCTTCGACCACTACGACATGGCGCGCGACGGCATCGCCGACGTGACCTACATAAACCCCGGCTATCAGCCCGGCCGCTTCCCGATCATCGACGCCGGCAACCTGCCCTTCATGATGAGCAGCGGCAAAGCCGGCTCCGAGGCGCTCGATGCCTGGTATCGCAAGTATGCCGGCAGCGAGATGAAGGACGTCAAGTTCTGCCTGGCCTTTATTCACGACTACGGCTCGTGGCACTCCAGGGCCAAAAAGGTGGTCGTGCCCGCCGACGTCAAAGGCCTGAAGGTGCGCCCTGCGCAGTCGATGATCGCGACGCTCGTCACCCAGCTCGGCGGCACCAACGTGCAGTCCTCGGCGCCAGAGATCCGTGACCTGATCGAGAAGGGGGTGGCCGACGCCGGCACGTTCCCGTGGGGCTCGACGTATCTTTTCGGGCTCGACAAGGTCACGAAGTACCACATGAACGTGCCGCTCTACGTCACCGTGTTCGCCTGGGTGATGAACAAGAATACCTACCAGAACATGTCGCCGATGCAGCAGAAGGCGATCGATGACCACTGCAACACCGAGTGGGCTGGGCGCGTGGCAGGGCCGTGGGCCGAGTTCGAGCGCGCCGGCGTCGCCAAGCTGAAGGCTGACCCGGCGCACGAGGTGTACACCCTCACGCCCGAGCAGCTCGCCGAGTGGAAGAAGGCGGCGGAACCGGTCGTGAAGGCGTGGACCGACAACGTGCGCAAGGTGGGGGTGGACCCCGATGCGGCCCTGAGCGAGCTCAAGACGTCCATCGCCAAGTACCACGCGCTCGAGTAGCGCGAAAAAAAAGACCAGCCGAAAGACGAACGGGGAGGGAACACGCAATGCAAAGGCTACGAGCGCCGTCGATGGTGTCGATGTCGGTGCTGGCCGCGGCGATGCTGCTGGTGCCGGCCCGGGCACAGGATAAACCGGTCCATCTCAAGATCGCGCATTGGGTGCCTCCGTCGCACCCGATGCACAAGGCCATGGAGGACTGGGGCGCCTCGATCGAGAAGGCCAGCAACGGTGGGATCACCTACACCGTGTTTCCCTCGCAGCAGCTCGGCAAGGCCTTCGACCACTACGACATGGTCCGCGACGGCATTGCCGACGTTGCCTTCGTCAACGGCGGCTACCAGCCCGGCCGCTTCCCCATCCTCGACGGCGCCAACCTGCTCTTCATGATGAGCAAGGGCGGGGCCGGCTCTGAGGCGGCCGACGCCTGGTACCGCAAGTACGCCGAGCGCGAGATGAAGGACGTCAAGTACTGCTTCAACTTCGTCCACGACTTCGGCTCGTTCCATTCGCGCACCAAGAAGATCCAAACGCCGGCCGACGTGAAGGGCCTCAAGGTACGGCCGGCCGACGCGGCGGTCGCCTCGCTTGTCACTACCCTCGGCGGTACCAACGTGCAGGCGTCGGCGCCCGAGATCCGCGACGTGCTGGAGAAGGGCGTCGCCGACGCAGCCACCTCACCGTGGGGATCGGTGCTGCTGTTCGGCATCGACAAGGTGACGAAGTATCACATGAAGGCGCCGCTCTACGTGAACGTCCTCACCTGGATCATGAACAAGAACATCTACCAGAACATGTCGCCCGCACAGCAGAAGGTCATCGACGAGCACTGCACGACCGACTGGGCGCTGCGCGCCGCCGGGCCGTGGGCCGACTTCGAGCGGGCGGGCGTTGCCAAGCTAGAGGCGATGCCGGGCCACGAAGTTTACACCCTGACGCCAGAGCAGCTCGATCAATGGCGCAAGGCCGCCGAGCCGGTGGTGAAGATTTGGGCAGACGCGGTGCGCAAGGTCGGCGTCGATCCTGACCTGGCCCTGGCCGAGCTCAAGGCCGCGGTGGCGAAGTACAACGCGCTCGAGTAGGCAAGGCGCGAGGACCGGCGATGCCTGCGGCGGCGCGGCGTGCTCCTCCTCGCTTCGGTGAATGAAGCGGCCCGATGCCCCAACCGGCCGCAACGCAGCCGCGGCGCGGCCGCAATGTGAGGGAAGGCGCGTGTCGCGCAACTGGATGGACCGCTTCATCGACGGCATCGAACTCGTCGCTGCAATCTTTATCGGCATTGTCGCTGCCGATGTGTTCATCACGGTGATGCTGCGCTACTTCGGCATCGACATTCCCGACAGCTACGACTTCGGCATGCTGCTGCTCGGCATCCTCATCTTCTGGGGTATCGCTGCCACCTCTTACCGGGGCACGCACATCACGGTCGATCTGGTTTGGGCCAACGCCAGCCCGCGCTGGAAGCGTGTGATCGATGTGTTCGCCACCTTGGTGCTGCTGTTCGTGGTGACGGTCCAGACCTACACACTCTTCGACAAGGTGGTGAGCACGTACGCGGCGAACATCAGCACGTTCTCTCTGCGCCTGCCGACCTGGCCATTCTTCGCTGTGGCATGGCTCGGGGACGTCTCGGCCGTGCTGCTGATCGCCGTGCGCACCTACCGGCTGATTTTCCAACCCGAGGCGCTGACAAGCCCCGCTCAAGCGGTGCGTGCCGTGGAGTGAGCGGCGGCCATGAACACCGATCTCGTTGCCATCTTTGGCTTTGTGACTCTGTTCGTTCTCATGCTGCTGCGCGTACCCGTCGGCATGGCGATGGGCCTCGTGGGCGTGAGCGGCTTCGCCTATCTCGCTGGTGGCACCCCGGCACTGAAGATCGTGGGCCACACGACGATGCGCTCGGTCACGGACATGCATTTCGCCGTGGTGCCCCTGTTCCTGCTGATGGGGTCGTTCGCCAGCAACTCGGGGATGAGCCGAGAGATTTTCCGCGCCGCCAATGCCTATCTCGGGCATCTGCGCGGCGGGCTCGGCATCGCCACCATCGCCGCCTGCGGCGGCTTTGCCGCCATTTCCGGCTCGTCGGTGGCGACCGCGGCGACGTTCTCGCGCGTGGCCTACCCCGAGATGCGCCGCTACGGCTATCCACAGACCTTCGCCACCGGCGTCATCGCCGCTGGCGGCACGCTCGGGGTCATGATCCCGCCGTCGACCGTACTCGCCATCTACGGCCTGATCACCGAGCAGGACATCGCCAAGCTGTTTATCGCCGGCGTCGTCCCCGGCATCCTGGCCATCGTCATGTACATGGCGACGATCGTCATCGTCGGACGCGTGCGGCCTGGGTACCTGCCGGCCGGCAAGCCTGCGCCCTGGCGCGAGCGGCTTGCGGCGATGCGCGACGTCTGGGCGACGCTGGCGCTGTTCCTGTTCGTGATCGGCGGCATCTATGGGGGGCTCTTCACGCCCACCGAGGCCGCGGGAATGGGGGCGGCCGGCGCATTCATCCTGAGCGTGGTGCGCCGGCGTCTCTCGGCAGCCGACATCCTGCGTTCGCTCCTGGAGGCCACGCGCACCACCGCCGCCGTGTTTACCGTTCTGATCGGCGCGCTGCTGTTCGGCTATTTCCTCACCATCACGCAGGTGCCCCAGAAGGTCACCGAGTTCCTCGTCGGCCTCGGCATCGGCCACTACGGCGTCCTCGCCCTGATCATGGTCATGTACCTGGTGCTTGGTACCTTGATGGATGCCCTGGGCATGATCATTCTCACTGTGCCGATTGTGTTTCCCGTCATCAAGGAGCTAGGCTTCGACCCCATCTGGTTCGGCATCATCATCGTCATGGTGGCGGAGCTCGGGCTGATCCACCCGCCGGTGGGCATGAACATCTTCGTGATCAAGAGCGTGGTGGAGGATGTTAAGATCTCCACCATCTTCTATGGCGTGCTACCGTTCATCCTAACCGACCTGCTGCGACTCGTGATCCTAATCGCCTTCCCGATGGTCGCCCTGTGGTTGCCGTCGCACATGTAGCAGGGGCCGCATGAGGACCGCTCCGGGCCCGGCCGTGCTCTCGTGGCATCGCCCTGAGACGTATCCTGAGACCCCACCTGAGACGCCACGCCGGGTGAGCCGCGGCCTTGGCACACCACGGGGCCGGTGGAGGACCCGCAACCGAGATGAAACGAACGACGGCCGCCGCCATGCGCGGCATCCCGCGGGAGACGGGTGCGCGTGGCTTCGATTTCGACGAGCTGCCGAGCTACGTCGGCTTTCAGGTGCGGCGCGCCCAGGTCCGCATCTTCTCCGAATTCGAGGCCGCGCTGCGGGACTTCGATTTCACGCCCGGGTCGTTCGGCGTGCTGACGCTGATCCGGGCCAACCCCGGCATCACCCAGGGCGAGCTTGCCGCCGCCTTCGGCGTCGATAAGTCGACCATAAGCCCGGTGATCTTCCGGCTGGAGAGCCGGGGGCTGGTTCGGCGCCAGGTGTTGGCAAGCGACCGGCGCCGCCA
>JAFMSC010000392.1 GCA_017353825.1 Hyphomicrobiaceae bacterium
GGCGATCGAGAAGGCTTACTGGGAAGACATCAATGCGGGCGGCATCCTGGCATTCCCGCAGCCCAATATCGCTCGCGCCATGGAGAGCATCGATGAAGGCCGGCGCGACTTGCTTGCGCCCCTTACAGAGCTCGTTGCCCGCACGGTGCCGATCCGCGGTGCTCCTGCGGCGCTCGTGTCACGCGTGCTTTTCAGGTATCTGGCGCCGGAGGTCAAGGTACATCTCTATCGCCGACTCATCCTGCGCTTCCTATCGCAGCTCAGCGCGCTCTTCGTGCTGGCGGCGCTGTGCTTCTTTTTGAGCATCCTCGGATGGTCGCGCGTGAGCGCGTCGGTGTTTGTCCAACCGATCGTCTCCCCGACGAGCGTCATGCTCTACCAGGTCGACCTCATGCTCCGTGGCGCGCTCTTCGATTTCATGGAGCATACGCACCGCTCGGTATCGCCAATCAGAATCAACCAAGGCGCGACCGCCTTCGTGTACTACACCTTGGCGTTCCGCATGTTCGTCGCCGCGTACTTCATCTCGTCGCTCTTCAAAGTTGTGCGCTTCGTTGCGAGGCACCGAAGGCTTCTGTTGCGATAGCACGCGATTTGACGGGCCAACGTGTGGGCGGCTCGAGCCCAACGGCTACCGTCGGAGCGACACGCGGACTCGGTCGGCATGCCATGGCGACGCAGGTGGGTGAGCCCGTCGACCCCAGCTCGTTGGCGACCTGCGCAGTGAGCAGCTCCTGCCTTGGGTCAGCCCCATCGGCTGTCAGACGCGCAGGGCTTTGCCCCGTTCAGAGGGCCGCCCTGCCGACGGCGCGGAAGGTGGTCTTGATGCGACGGACAGTGCCGGTCCTGGAGCGCAGCACCAGGGTCTCGGTTTCGGCGAAGGTGCCGCGGAAGTGCACGCCCTGCAGCAGCGAGCCGTCGGTAACGCCGGTGGCCGAGAAGATCACGTCGCCCGAGGCCATCTCCTCCATGGTAAACTTACGCCTAATGTCCGTGATGCCCATGGTGGCGGCGCGCTCCTCCTCCTCCTTCTTCAGGGGGTGGAGGCGGCCTTCCATCTGGCCGCCGATGCAGCGCAAAGCGGCGGCAGCCAGCACGCCCTCGGGCGCACCGCCCATGCCGAAGTAGATGTCGATGCCGGTCTCTTGAGGGTCGGTGGTCCAAATCACGCCGGCGATGTCGCCGTCGGGAATGAGCTGCACGCCCGCCCCAGCCTTGCGCACCGCCGCGATCAGCTCGGCGTGGCGCGGGCGGTCCAGGATGCAGGCGGTGATCCCGCCCACCGGCACGCCCTTGTGCTTGGCGAGCCTTCCCAGCACGTCGCCGGGAGGCGCGTCGAGGTCGATGATGCCCTCGGGATAACCCGGCCCCACGGCGATCTTGTCCATGTACATGTCAGGCGCGTTGAGGAGCCCGCCGCGCTCGGCTATGGCCAGGACGGCAAGCGCGTTGGGCATGGCCTTGGCGCAGATGGTGGTGCCCTCCAACGGGTCCACCGCGATATCGACCTCCGGGCCGTCGCCGATGCCGACCTCCTCGCCGATGTAGAGCATCGGGCTCTCGTCCATCTCCCCCTCGCCGATCACGACGCGGCCCTTGATGTGGACCTTGCTCAGCTCCCGGCGCATGGCGTCCACGGCCGCCCCATCGGCGGCCTTCTCGTCGCCGCGCCCCCGCAGCTTGGCGGCAGCAACGGCGGCGGCCTCGGTTATGCGGGCCACCTCCAGCACCAGCACGCGGTCAAGACCGCTGTTCTGCCCGACCTTGGCCATGACTGGCTCCCTTTATCGGAGCGGGGTGTCACCCCGTAGCTCCTTCATAACGGCTCGATGCGAACCATTTGTGGTTTCTCCGATACATTACCGTCGCGGTGGATCGCGTCCAGTGCGGCCCGGATCGCCTCCTCGGTGGTTTCGTGGGTGATGAGGATCACGGGCGTGGGCTCGCCCGGCTGTCCCCGCGCGTTGATGCCGATCTGCGCTCCGCGCGGACGGCGCTGCACAATGCTCTCCAGCGAGACGTGCCGCTCACCCATGCGGCCGGCGATGGCGGCCATGGCGCCGGGGCGGTCGTAGACGGCGAGGCGTACGTAGTAGGCGCCCTGGTGCCGCCCCAGCGTGGCGCGCGTGTAGGGCTGCAGCCGGTCCGCGGGCACGCAAAAAGGGTAGGGCGCGCCGCCGCGGGCGATGTCGAGGATGTCGCTCATCACCGCGGAGGCGGTGGGCGAGGCGCCGGCGCCGGGACCCACCAGCAGCAGATTGCCGACGCTGTCGCCGTCGATGGCCACGCAGTTTGTGACCCCCGATACCTCGGCGATGGCCGAATGCTGGGGTACCATGGCGGGATGCACGCGCTGCTCGATGCCGCTCTCGGTCTTGAGGGCCACCCCCAGCAGCTTGATGCGGTAACCGAGGTCCTCGGCGGCCTCAATGTCGGCCTGGGTGATGCCCTCGATACCCTCCACGTCGATCTGGTCGAAGGCAGGGCGGGTGCCGAAGGCGAGGCTCGTCAGCAGGGCGAGCTTATGGGCAGTGTCGAAGCCACCGATGTCGAAGGTGGGATCGGCCTCGGCATAGCCCTTGGCCTGCGCCTCCTTGAGCACGTCCGCGAAGGCGCGGTGCTCGTCCTGCATCTTGGTGAGGATGTAGTTGCAGGTGCCATTGAGAATGCCGTAGACGCGCCGGATGCGGTTGCCTGCCAGCGCCTCACGCAGCGTCTTGATGACGGGGATGCCGCCGGCCACGGCTGCTTCGAAATTGAGGGTCGTGCCGTACCTTTCGGCGAGCCGCGCCAGCTCTGCACCGTGGCGGGCGAGCAGCGCCTTGTTGGCGGTGACGACTGCCTTGCCGGCGGCCAGCGCCGCCTCCACGGCGGCCTTTGCGGTGCCGTCGCCGCCGCCGATCAGCTCCACGAATACGTCGATGGACGGGCTCGCGGCCAACGCCACGGGGTCGTCGAACCAGGACATACCTTCGAGCTTGGTGGCGCGCGCCTTGGCGCGCGTGCGTGCGCTCACGCCGGCCACAGCGATCGGGCGGCCCGCGGTCTCGCTCAGGCGGGTTGCATGGGTCTCGATGAGCCGCAGCAGGCCGCCGCCCACGGTGCCGAGCCCGGCAATCCCTAATCTCAACGGCTGGCTCATGGAGGAAACTAGCGCGATGCCGTCTGCGGGATGGGGATCACGTTATGCATGGTTTCCGGCGATCGGGCGAGGAACTTTTTGATGCTGCGTGCAGCCTGGCGGATACGGTGCTCGTTCTCGACGAGCGCGATCCGCACGAAGCCCTCGCCGTACTCGCCGAAGCCAAGCCCCGGCGAGACCGCCACGTCGGCCTCATCGATCAGGAGCTTGGCGAACTCCACCGAGCCGATGGCGCGGTAGGGCTCGGGGATGGGCGCCCAGGCGAACATGGAGGCCTTCGGCGCGGGGATGTGCCAACCAGCGCGGCCGAAGCTCTCGACGAGGCAGTCGCGCCGGGCCTTGTAGGTTCGGCGGATCTCCTCCACGCAGTCCTGGGGGCCGTTGAGGGCCGTAGCCGCGGCCACCTGGATCGGGGTGAAGGCGCCGTAGTCGAGGTAGGACTTCACGCGCGCGAGCGCTGCGATCAGGCGCTCGTTACCTACGGCGAAGCCCATGCGCCAGCCGGGCATGGCGTAGGTCTTGGAGAGCGAGGTGAACTCCACCGCGATCTCCATCGCCCCCGGCACCTGCAGCACCGACGGCGGCGGATTCCCGTCGAAGTAGATCTCCGCGTACGCCACGTCCGACAAGATGATGAGGTCGAGCCGCTTCGCCAGCTGCACCGCGTCCGTGTAGAAGGCCAGATCGGCCACCTGTGCGGTCGGATTGGAGGGGTAGCTCAGCACCACGGCCAGCGGGCGCGGGATCGAGTGCCGCACGGCGTGCTCCACCCCACTGAGGAACTCGGCCAGCGGGTCCTTGGCGAGCGCCGCGTCACCAGCGGCCGCCGTCGCGGGAATATGCCGAATGGCTGCGCCAGAGATGATGAAGCCGAACTCGTGGATCGGGTAAGTAGGGCTCGGTACCAAGATCACGTCGCCTGGCGCTGAGATCGCCTGGGCCATGTTGGCGAAGCCCTCCTTGGACCCCAGCGTGGCCACCACCTGGGTCTCGGGGTCGAGCTTCACCCCGAACCGGCGAGCGTAGTAGGTGGCTTGGGCCTTGCGAAGGCCCGGGATGCCCTTGGAGGCCGAGTAGCGGTTGGTGCGCGGCCGGGCCACCGTCTCGCATAGCTTGTCGACGATGTGCTGGGGCGTGGGCATATCCGGGTTGCCCATACCGAGGTCGATGATGTCGGCGCCCCGCGCACGGGCGGCGGCC
>JAFMSC010000393.1 GCA_017353825.1 Hyphomicrobiaceae bacterium
GCTGACGTTGGAAACGCGGGCCTGCGGGGCAAGCGGTCGTGCGAAAAGCCTCACTCTTCAACAGCGTATGAATCTGGTGGCACGCCTGACGGTATGGACCTTTTGACGCAGGCAAAGACCGTTCATAATCAACGCGCTAGGTGCCCCATAGATCATCGAGTGGGAGTAAAGGGTAGGATACCGTGGTTTGCTTCGGAGGAGAAAAGGAAAGAGAAAAGGTTAGGAAATGGAATAGACCGTTGATGAAAGCACATTCTCAATTGCGGGCCTGAACCTTCAGCTTTTGACCTTCCGACTGTTCGGTTACCTGCTCCGTCGACTAAGCCATGACGATATCGGTCCAGGTCCCCGATCGACTTTCGCCAGACAATCCGCACCGCCTGATGTTCCTTCCTCTGGAGCTACTTGGTTGACTATCGGACTATCGTGCATTCTCGCCGCTGAGGGCAGCTCATCCACAGTGGCTTGCGTCCCGGTCACACGGCGTCAATCGGCCCGCGCACGCCGCATTTGCGGCAAGGGAACGTCCCGGCGAAATGGCGCACGCGCAGGGCCAGATGAGGGCGGTCCGCACGTTCCGCGGCGGACAGCAGCGCGGTAACGCGGACGTGGAGGACGTCGTCTTCCCGATCGGCGCCATGAAACCACTGGCCCTTGATGGCGTGCCTTCCTTGTGATCGCCCAGGCCGTCATCGCCGTCGCCATAAACCGCGATTTGGTCGCCGAATAGCATGAAGTGATAGCCCGCACTGCACGATGGACACGTGAACCATCCCTCATCCCCATAGTGGAGGAGACGCGCAAAACTGAGGAGCCCGTCTGCTGCCGCGATGCCGCTCTACTCCTGCGTCGGCACATTATCCCGATAGTTGCTGTGGAGACCGAGAGATCTTGCCGGAGGACGCGCCCTGCAGTGAAATGAGGCGGGCGCAGATTGGTCGTGCCCGGACCGGAGCGAAGCGCGATCAATAGGGATGCACGTGCAGATGTCAAGGTTAGTAGCTGTGATTGTGCCGGTGCTGCTTGCATGGGTTACCGCCGCGTCGGCCCATACCACCGACGAGACGACCAAGTTGGGCCAGCAGGCCGCGCGACTGTTCAATGAGCGCAAATACGACAAGGCGCTAGCGGCACAACGCGAGGTCGTCGCGGGCACGGAGAAGGTGGAGACCGCTCGCCATGGCAAGCCGGGGGAGGAGACGGCAGGAGAACTTGGCAGGGCCGCCTGGTATGCCCTCTTTGCACGCGCACCTGCCGAGGCGCTGGGGGCGTCGGAGCGGGCGCACAAGCTGGACCCTGAATCGCTGCTCATCGACACCAACCGCGCCCACGCGCTGTTGTTCCTGGGTCGCACGGACGCAGCCCGCAGGCTGTACCTCACACACAAAGGCAAACGGATATCCCCGGCCTCCGACAAGACCTGGGAGGACACGGTGGCCGAGGACTTCGATGCCTTGCGCAGGGCCGGCATACGCCACAAGGCGTTCCCAAGGGTCTTGGCGCAGTTGGGCGTCAAGCACCCGGAGTTAAATGCCGAGGTCGACGCGGCGCGCATGAAGGTCGACCAACTCTTAGCCGCGGGCAAATATCGGGAGGCTGCCGGCGCGGCTGAGACCTACGTTACGCTAACGCGCAAGCGCTACGGCGAGGAGCGCTCAGAATTCGCCGGTGCGTTGGACAGGCTCGCCAACAGCAAGACGAGTTCGGGTCAGAGGGCTGAGGCCGAGCCGCTCTACCAGCGCAGCCTCGCCATTCGCGAGGCCGCGCTCGGACACGAGAACCCTCTTGTGGCGCTCTCCCTCAACAACCTGGCCGAGCTGTACCGGGTCCAGGGCCGCTATGCGGAGGCCGAGCCGCTCTTCCGGCGCGGCCTCGCCATCCTGGAGAAGGCGCTGGGTCCCGAGGACGCCGCCGTCGCTGCATTACTCAACAACCTGGCCGTGCTGCACGGGAACCAGGGCCGCCATACCGAGGCCGAGCCGCTCTTGAGGCGCAGCCTCACCATCACCGAAAAGGCACTAGGGCCAGGGCACCCCTCTGTGGCGGAATCCCTCGACAACCTGGCCGAGTTCTACCAGGTTCACGGCCCCCTTGCTGAGGTCGAGCCGCTCTATCGGCGCGCACTCGCCATCCGCGAGGCAGTGTACGGGCGCGACCACCCTTCTGTGGCGACCTCGCTCGACAACCTGGGCTCGCTCTTCCACGGCCAGGGCCGCAACGACGAGGCCGAGGCGCTCATCCGGCGTGCGCTGGCCATCAACGAGGCGGCGCTAGGACGCGAGCACCCGTCCGTGGCGAACTCCCTCAATAGCCTGGCCGAGCTATACCGGGATCAGGCCCGTTACGCCGAGGCCGAACCGCTCTACCAGCGTGCCCTCGCCATCCGCGAGGCGGCACTCGGACGCGAGGATCCTCTTGTGGCGACCTCCCTCAACAACCTGGCCGAGCTGTACCGGAACCAGGGCCGCTACGCCGAGGCCGAGCCGCTCTACCGCCGCAGCCTCGCCATCTATGAGAAGGTGCGGGGACCTGGGTACTCCGGTGTGGGCACCGCGCTCAACAACCTGGCCCGGCTGTACCAGGACCAGGGCCGCTACGCCGAAGCCGAGCCGCTCTACCAGCGCGCGCTCACCATCCGCGAGTCGACGCTCGGTCGCGACCACACTTCGGTGGCGACCACCCTCATGAACCTTGCCTGGCAGTACCGGGTCCAGGGCCGCTATGCCGAGGCCGAGCCGCTCTATCAGCGCGCGCTCGCCATCAACGAATCGGCTCTTGGACGCGAGCATACTTTTGTGGCGGCGTCCCTCGACCGCCTGGCCAGGCTCTACCGTGACCAGGGGCGCTATGCGGAAGCCGAGCCACTCTACCGGCGTGCGCTTGCAATCGACGAGGTGGCGCTGGGACGCGAGCACCCTTATGTGGCAGCTACCCTCAACAGCCTGGGCGGGCTGTTTTTGGACCAGGGCCGTGACGCCGAGGCCGAGCCACTCTACCAGCGTGCGCTTGCCATCCGCGAAGCGGCGCTGGGACGCGAGCACCCGGACGTAGCGGCCTCGCTCAACAGCATGGCGATGCTCGCATTCAGCCGCAGCGACTGGGCCGGAGCGGCCGACTACTGGCGGCGCAGCACCGGCATCCTGCAGGGCCGAGCCGAACGCGGCTTGGTTGCGGGTCGGGGGGAGGTGTTCGCAGAAGAAGCGCGGCGATTGGACTGGCAGTTCCTGGGCCTCGTCAAGATGACGCATCGGCTCACGGCCCGGGATCGCTGGCCCGCTGGGAGGACGCCGGCATCCGATACGTTCGAGACCGCTCAATGGTCGCTGGCCTCGGACGCTGCCGCTTCCCTGGCGCAGATGTCGGCACGCTCGGCCACGGGCTCGCCGGAGCTCGCAGATCTCGTGCGCCAGCGCCAGGACCTGATAGGCGCGTGGCACGTGCAGGAGAAAATGCTCATCGCCACCAAGGGCGCGGAACCGGGCAAACGAAACGCGCCGGCCGAGAAGGCACTGGCTGACAGCCTCGCCGGCATCGACGCGCGCCTCGCCGCCATCGACAAGCGGCTCCTGAACGAGTTCCCCGACTACGCTGCCCTGTCGCGGCCGACCCCGGCCTCCATCGCGGAGGTGCAGGCCCAACTCGGCGCAACCGAGGCGCTGGTGCTGTTCCTCGATACACCCGCGTGGACATTGCGCGCGCCCAACTCGCCGTCGCTTCCCGAGGAGACCTTCGTCTGGGTGGTGACCAGGTCGGAGGTGAGGTGGATGCGATCGGAGCTGGGGACGGAGGCGCTGAAGCAAGAGGTGGCGGCGCTGCGCTGTGGGCTCGACGAGGCTGTCTGGGACGATGCCGCCAAGGCCGAGAGGTGCGTCGAGCTGGTGGGCAAGCCTCGCAACGACACCGGGGGCGTCGCCCCCGTCCTGCCCTTCGACCTCGGACGCGCGCATGCGCTCTACAGGGAACTGCTTGGTCCGGCCGAGGACATGATAGCCGGCAAGCACCTTCTCATCGTGCCGTCCGGCGCACTGACCCAGCTGCCGTTCCAGGTGCTGGTGACCGCGCCGCCCAAGACCGCCCTTCCCGACGCTCCCGCGGAATACCGCGACGCCGCGTGGCTCGGGACGCGCCAGCCGATCACAGTGCTTCCGGCGGTATCCTCGCTCAAGGCATTGCGCGCGCTTGCCAAGGCGAGCCGTGCGGTCAAGCCCTATCTGGGCATCGGGAACCCACTGCTCGATGGCGACCGTAACGACGCCAACGACGCCGCGCGCGCCAAGGCGGCACGCACCAGGCAGACGTGCGCGCCGGTGCCCATCGAGGCG
>JAFMSC010000394.1 GCA_017353825.1 Hyphomicrobiaceae bacterium
GTCTCCGCGTCATAGTGCGGCGCATTCGAGACGCGAATGGCACGCTCGATGAGGCGGGTGACGGGTTTCACGTCGGGCTTGGTTGCGGGTCGAATGTTGATTGAAGGCACGGATGATCCGTGTGCAATACGGCCTCGGGCACGTGATGATATGACGCGAGCGAGGCCGCAGGATGGCCAACCTGCGCGGCCGAATCGGGATCGGCCCGGCAGATCGGCCGGCAGATCGGCCAAGCGCGGGCTCCCATCTATGGGCCTTAGGCCTAGGCGGCTTCTCGCGACTTCAGGCCTGCGCGCGTCGGCCGGTAGTCCTCCACCGCCCGTGCCAGCACCTCACGGATGCCCGCGACGGAGCCAGCGGCCATGCTGGCCCGCAGCTCCGCCAGCAGCGCGTCGAGTTCACGCCGGGGCAGGTACGGCTCGCGCGCGTGCACGATGCGGGGATGCTCCGTGGGGGTGATGTTGGCGCCAAGCAGCAGCTCCTCGTAGAGCTTCTCGCCCGCGCGCAGGCCCGTGTAGGCGATGGCGATGTCACCGTCGAGGTGGGCCTCGTCGCGCACCTCCAGCCCGGCCAGGCGGATCATGGAGCGGGCGAGATCGTCGATCCTAACGGGCTCGCCCATGTCGAGCACGAACACCTCGCCGCCGGCTGCCATGGCGCCGGCCTGGATCACCAGCCCCGCCGCCTCGGGGATCGACATGAAGTAGCGGATCATATCGGGGTGAGTGACGGTGAGCGGCCCTCCGGCCTCGATCTGGCGCCGGAAGCGGCGCACCACCGAGCCCGAACTGTCGAGCACGTTGCCGAAGCGCACCACCGCGAACACCGTGCGTCCGCTCTGTTGGGCGGCGCGCGCTTGCAGAGCCATCTCCGCAAGCCGCTTGCTGGCCCCCATGACGCTCGCGGGGCGCACAGCCTTGTCGGTGGAAACGAGCACGAATCGCTCCACGCCGCAAGCCAGCGCGGCATCGGCCAGGCAGATGGTGCCGAGGGTATTGTTGCGCAGGCCGGCCACCGGATTGCGTTCAACGATCGGCACGTGCTTGAAGGCGGCGGCGTGGTAGATGGTCTCGATGCCGTAGTCCTCGATGCTGGTGCGCACCAGCGCCGCATCCAGCACCGATCCGAGCACCGACACGATCGCCGGCCGACCCCCCTCGGCCGCCCCGGCCCTCTCCACCAGCGCCTCAGCCTGAAGCTCGATCTCGTAAAGATGCGCCTCGCTCCGCTCCAACAGGACCAGCCGCCGGGGTCCGTGCCGCAGCACCTGCCGCACCAGCTCGGAGCCGATGGAGCCGCCCGCCCCTGTCACCATCACCGACTTGCCTTCGATGTTGCGGGTGAGCAGCGCCGTATCGGCCGGAACGGGATCGCGCCCAAGCAGGTCCTCGGCGCCCACAGGCCTTAGGTCGCTCACCATGAAGCGGCCGGCAGCCATGTCCTCGATGGCCGGCAGCGTGCGCACCCGCATCTTGAGCGCCTCCAGCTGGCGCAGCGCCGCCTGGCGGTCGCGTCGCCGTGCCTTGGGCATCGCCAGCAGCACCTCTTCCACCGCGCAGCGCACAATGAGCCCAGGCATGCGATCCGGCGGGTAGACCTTGAGCCCGCCGACATACTGGCCGCGCAGCGTGGGGTTGGGGTCGATGAACGCCACCGGCTCGCAGTTGCCGGCGCTCCCCAGGGCTTCCAGGAGTTGCACGCCAGTCGTCTCGGCCCCGTAGATGAGCACGCGGCGGGCTCGCTCTTGGCGTGCGGGCAGCTCCACCCCTGCGCCCCTGAGAAACGTCGCCGCCGCCTGTCGGCTGCCCCAGATGAACGCCGTGGCCAGCGCCGGATAGAGGATCACGACCGAGCGCGGCACGCTATAGACGCCCGAAAGATAGACGAGCAGCCCCCAGTAGAGCCCCGAGAGGCCCACCGCCGCCGCCGTCAGCGCCACGCCACGGGCGCCAATGAACCGCGTCACGAGCCGGTACACGTCGAGCTGGAAGAACGTGGCGACCCCGATACAGGGCGCGGCCCCCAGCACCACGATGAGGTTCCAGGTCGGGGGGAGGAACGCCTCGCCAAGCCTGGCGGATATCGCCAGCCACAAGGCGAGGCTGAACAGCAGAAAATCGCTAACAGCCAGGATAACGCGCTTCTCGTGCCGGCTGAGCCCCACGAGCCAACCGGCAAGGGATCGCGCCTGGGCGTCGAGAAAGGAGTTTCGGTGGTGCTTGATCAACACTCCCTGAGTGCGGCCGGCGAGCCGCCTCCCCGACGTTGGCGCGAGCAGCCTAGCCGGAGCGAATAAACCTACGCGAGTGTCGTGTGAACACTACAATTCCAGGTATCCACAAGCCTTCCCAACCAGAAGATGCCTCGGGCGGATCGCTTGACGTGGTGCGATCGGGCTGGCCAAGGCGGCGGGTAAGGAGACGTTCTGAGGCCGCGGCGATCACGCGTCAGGCCGATAGCGGGGCCGCCGCCGGCGCCTTTGGCGAGCTCGCGCAGTCGACTCGGGATGACGATCGCGCCACCGCGTCCTAGACTGCGGCGCGACCGGGGCGACCGAACGAAGCCACAACCAAGCACGGGAAAAACACGAATGCGCGTCGCGATGATCGGTGCCGGATACGTCGGCTTGGTGTCCGGGGCATGCCTTGCCAACCTCGGTCACACCGTGACCTGTATCGACAAGGACACCGGCAAGATCGCTGCGCTGCGGCGCGGCGAGATGCCGATCTACGAACCCGGGCTTGCGGAGCTGGTTGCCGGCAACGTCGCTGCGCACCGGCTCTTTTTCACCACCTCGCTGGCTGAGGCGGTCAAGGACGCCGCCGCCGTATTCATCGCCGTGGGCACGCCCTCGCGGCCGGCCGATGGGCTCGCCGACCTCACCTGCGTCTACCAGGCCGCCCGAGAGATCGCCCACACGCTCCGCGGTTACGCAGTGATCGTTACCAAATCTACCGTGCCAGTGGGCACCGGCGACGAGATCCAACGCATCATCGCCGATATCCGGCCCGACGCCGACCTGTCCGTCGTCTCCAACCCCGAGTTCCTGCGCGAAGGCGCCGCCATCCAGGACTTCATGCAGCCCGACCGGGTCGTCATCGGCACCGACGATGCGCGGGCCCGCGAGGTCATGTACGAGCTCTACCGTCCGCTCGCCGACAACGGCACGCCCGTCTTGCTCACGGCGCGGCGCGGCGCGGAGCTCATCAAATACGCCGCCAACGCCTTCCTGGCCACCAAGATCACCTTCATCAACGAGATCGCCGACCTGTGCGAGCAGGCCAACGCCGACGTGGAGGAGGTGGCGCACGGCATCGGCCTCGACCACCGCATCGGCCCCAAGTTCCTGAGCGCTGGCCCCGGCTACGGCGGCTCCTGCTTCCCCAAGGACCTGCTGGCGCTGCTCAAGGCCGGGCTCGACTTCGGTGTACCGATCCGCTCCATCGAGACCATCATCTCTATCAACGACCAGCGCAAGCGCGCCATGGCGCGCAAGGTGATCGCCGCGTGCGGCGGCAGCATCAGGGGGCGTCCCATCGCGGTGCTGGGGCTCACCTTCAAGGCCGGCACCGACGACATGCGCGAATCGCCCGCCGTGGCCATCATCACGGCGCTGCAGGACGCCGGTGCCAGGGTGCGCGCCTACGACCCGCAGGGCATGACGCAAGCGCGCTCTGTCCTCAACGGCGTGGAGTTCGCGCACGATCCCTATGCCTGCGCCCAAGGCGCTGACGCGCTCGTGGTCATGACCGAGTGGAAGGAGTTCCGGGAGCTCGACCTCAGGCGCATCAGGTGTCTGCTCAAGCGCCCAATCCTCGTCGACTTGCGCAACATCTACCGGCCGGAGGCGATGGCCGAGCACGGGTTCACCTACGTCAGCGTCGGTCGGCCGAAGGTTCAATCCGCGACCTAGGATGCACGTAGGATGTTAGGTGCAAGCTCCATTTCAGCGACCCCGCGATCCACGTACCCAACCATCCCGTCCGCTGAATGTCGATTTGGGCAGAGGCTCGCGCGACCCGTGGAGGGTGGATGCCGTTCCTGATCGTATCGCTTGCTGCCTCGGGACTGCTGGTGGGTCTCATGCTCCTGGCGCATGTGCTCAAGCCCGAGATCAGCCCGCGCTGGCGGATGCTGAGCGAGCTCGCGATCGGCCGATGGGGCCTGGCGATGAACAGCCTTCATCGCCAGGGCGGCGAGCAACATGGCGCTTGCCGTGGCGCTGTGGCCGCTGGTGCCGACGGGGGTGGCGGCGCTTTTGATCGTTGTCAGCATCGGTCATTTGGGAGCAGCGTTCTTGGTGGCCGATCCCATCAG
>JAFMSC010000395.1 GCA_017353825.1 Hyphomicrobiaceae bacterium
CCGGTGCGCCCCTTGGCGGGGGCGCTACCTCACGATCTGTGGTTTTGCTGCTTGCCCTACTGGGCGGTGTGCCTTCCCCATGTCTGAGCTACCGGGCCGAGCGTGCGGCTCTCACCAACCGGCGACTCTCACGCTTTTCTGGGAAAAGGAACTCCCCTCATGCGCGTCACAGGTACCGTGAAATTCTTCAACACCGCCAAGGGCTACGGCTTCATCCAGCCGGAAGGCGGTGGGAAGGACGTGTTCGTGCACGCCACGGCGCTCGAGGCGGCGGGCATCCGCTCGCTGAACGAAGGTGACCGGGTCAGCTTCGTGCTGGAAGACGACAAGCGCGGACGCGGCAAGCAGGCGGGCCAACTGCAGAAGGCCTGATCCTGGTTGCTTCACGACGAGGCCCCAAGGCGGCCAAGCAATTGGGCCTGATATTCCTGGGACGCCTCTTCCGCAAGGAAGCGGCGTCTTTTTATTGGCGCTGCCGCACGCCCACAAGACCAAGACGCTTCAGTTCAGACAATTCGCTAGACAATTCGCTGCCCGGTCTTGTGCCAGTCGGCGAGGAAGAGCTCGAGCCCCTTGTCGGTGAGCGGGTGGTGCACCAAAGCGCGCAGCACCGCCGGCGGCGCGGTGACCACGTCGGCGCCGATCATCGCCGCTTGCTTGACGTGAGTGACGTGACGGATGGAGGCGGCGAGGATTTCAGTCGTAAGGTCCGGGTAGTTGTCGTAGATGGCGCGGATCTCGCGCACCAGCTCCATGCCGTCCTGGCCGGCATCGTCGAGCCGGCCCACGAACGGGGAGATGAAGCTGGCGCCGGCCTTGGCCGCCAGCAGCGCCTGGTTGGCCGAGAAGCACAGCGTCACGTTCACCATGGTGCCCTCGGCCGTGAGCGTGCGGCAGGCCTTGAGGCCGTCCCAGGTGAGGGGCACCTTCACCGTGACGTTCTTGGCGATCCGGGCCAAGGCGCGGCCCTCTCTCAGCATGCCATCGAGGTCGGTCGCGGCCACCTCCGCGCTCACCGGGCCCGGCACCGCCTCGCAGACCTCAGCTATGATCTCCTTGAAGTCGCGCTTGGCCTTGGCCACCAGCGAGGGGTTGGTGGTGACGCCGTCGAGGAGCCCGGTTGCCGCCAGCTCCCTGATCTCTCCCACATCCGCCGTATCGACAAAGAACTTCATGGCCCTTCTCCACCTTGTCTTTCGCGCTTGCTCGCGCTCTTGTGTTCGCCTTACGTTCGCCCACAGTTGAATCGAAACTCGAACCGAGACTCGGGCCAATTCTCGGCCGCAAGGGCCACGTTCGTGCCGTGCTTCTAGTTGCGGGGCTGCGCTTTGGAAAGCCTGTTCGCACAGCTCGATGACAGGGCTCCTGTCGCCGCCCGCGCCGGGCCACGCGTGCCGATCCTGCTGCCGGTGGCGCTCGACCAGACTTACGACTACCTCCTGCCCGAGGACGTAGTCGGCTCAGCCCCCGACTCGCCAGGCGGCTCGCGGGGAGTCGCCCCGGGCGCCTTCGTGCTCGTGCCCTTCGGCGCCCAGACCCGCATCGGGGTCGTCTGGGACGCCCCGTTCGGCGATCAGGGCAACCCGGTGCCCGACCAGAAGCTCAAGGCCGTCGCCGCCTTCCTCGCCGAGGTTCCGCCGCTGCCCGTGCTCTCGCTCCGGTTTGCCGAATGGGTGTCCCGCTACACGCTCGCGCCGCTCGGGATGGTGGTGCGGATGATGATGGGGGCGCCCCGGGTGTTCGAGCCGGGCAAACCTCGCTTCGGGGTGCAGCTCAATGCAGGCGCGCCTGAGCCAGCCCGCATGACACCGGCGCGCCAGCGTGTCGTGAAAGCTGCGGCCGACGGCCAGGTCCGCGCCAAGAGCGCGCTCGCCGCCGCCGCGCAGTGCTCCGCGGCCGTCATCGACGGTCTGATCGAGGCCGGGATGTTGATCGAGGTGGCCGTCGGCGAGCGCCGTTTCCCGGTGCCCAATCCGACCCACGCGAAGGTGGAACTCACCGAGGCCCAGGCCCACGCCGCACGTGTCCTCACAGCCGCCGCCGAGGGCGGCTTCTCGGTCACGCTGCTTGATGGCGTCACCGGCTCGGGCAAGACCGAGGTCTATTTCGAGGCGGTGGCCCAGGCCCTCGAGAAGGGCGTGCAGGCGCTTATCATGCTGCCCGAGATTGCCCTCACCAGTCAGTTCATGGACCGCTTCAAGGCGCGCTTCGGCTGCCCGCCGCTGGAATGGCATTCGGCCCTCTCTGCGCCGGAGCGCGCTCGCGCCTGGAACGCGGCCGCCAGCGGCGAAGCGCGCGTCGTGGTGGGCGCCCGCTCGGCGCTGTTCCTGCCGTATCGACAACTCGGCCTGATCGTGGTGGACGAGGAGCACGACGGCAGCTTCAAGCAGGAAGGCCGCGTGCATTACCAAGCGCGCGACATGGCCGTCGCGCGCGCCAGCCTCGGCAAGCTCCCCGTCGTGCTGTCCTCGGCCACGCCGTGCATCGAGACCCACGTCAACGCCCGCACCGGGCGCTACCGCAGTCTCGCCCTTCCAGGCCGATACTCGGGCGCCGCGCTGCCCACCGTTAGCCCCATCGACATGCGCAAGGACCCGCCCGAGCCAGGCAAGTGGCTCTCGCCAACGCTGGCGGCGGCGCTCAACGAGACGCTTGACGAGGGCCGGCAGGCGCTCCTGTTCCTCAACCGCCGCGGCTATGCACCGCTCACCTTGTGCCGCGCCTGCGGGCATCGCTTCGACTGCCCCCAGTGCACCGCCTGGCTGGTCGAGCACCGCTACCGCAACCGCCTCAACTGCCACCACTGCGGGTTTTCCTTGCCGCCTCCGGCCAAGTGCTCCTCGTGCGGCGCGGCCGACTCGCTCGTCGCCTGCGGCCCGGGCGTTGAGCGCATTGCCGAGGAGGTGGCTGCGCGCTTCCCTAGCGCGCGCCTCGCCCTCCTCTCCTCAGACCTCGTCCCGTCTCTGGTCGAGATGCGCAACATCATCAAGCGGATCGAGGCCGGCGAGGCGGACATCATCGTCGGCACTCAGATGGTGGCCAAGGGCCACAATTTTCCCGGACTTACCACCGTCGGCATCGTGGATGGGGACCTGGGCCTTGGCAGCGCCGACCCGCGCGCGGCCGAACGCACGTTCCAGCTCCTGCATCAGGTGACGGGCCGTGCGGGCCGCATGCACGGCAAGGGTCGTGGCCTGGTGCAGAGCTACAGCCCCGAGCACCCCGTGATGCGCGCCATCATCACCGGCGACCGCGAGGCCTTTCTGGCGAGCGAGATCCGCCACCGCCAGGCTGGTATGCTCCCGCCCTTCGGCCGCCTCGCTGCGCTGATCGTCTCGGCGCGAGCCAAGGATCTGGCCGAGCTTTACGCTCGCGACGTGCGCCGCCTGGCGCCGCCGGCCACCCGCATCCAGGTGCTGGGCCCCGCCGAGGCCCCCATTGCGGTGGTGCGCGGTCGCCACCGCTGGCGCCTCCTGGTCAAGGCCCCGCGCGAGCTTGACTTGCAGGCCTACCTGCGGGCTTGGCTCGCCACCCTGCCCAAGCCGATGGCGGACCTGCGCCTCACGGTGGACATCGATCCGTACAGCTTCCTGTAGGTGCCGGCGTCGCCCCAAAGCCTGCGCTTGTCGACCCGCGCAACGGATAATCCATGCAAGTTCGCTGAAAGGGAACCGTCCGGAATTCCGGCTGCCCGCAACAAGGAGGCCGAAAGGCAGGCATCGCGCGGCAGTGCGCTCGGCAATTTCTGCCGGTTGCGGCGCACCGCAGCTGCCTGGCATCGGCGCCCGCCGCCGCGAACCTGCGCAGGCATGCCCTGGGACGTGTGGCCTAGGCGTGTTCCGCCGCCTGCTAGGCCGACATAAGGCAGACCACGGGCAAGTGCGATCCGCTCCGGCTGCGCCACCGGCCAACACGAGCGAGCCGGCGCGCCAGCTGATGGCGAGCTATGGCAAACTGCGCTCCGAGCCCTACTGCACGACCGGCCCGTCCTCTGCCGGCACCTTCAAATTGACCCCGACAGGCGCAGGCTCGCTTCCACGTCGCCTCTTCCCCCCCGGCGCTAGATCCCGTACATGCCCATCGGCAGGCCGAAGTGGACGCGGGCGACCCCCGTGGCGAAGGTGGCGGACTGCGCGGAGGAATGGCCGCGGTACATGGCGCAGTCGCGCCAGTAGCGCTCGATGCGCTGGCCCTTCTTGGCCGCCGCCGAACTGGCGGCGCGGAACAGCAGCTCAACCGCGTCGCAGGCCATGCCGCCGGCGGTGATCAGCATGCCCCACAGCCGCAGGCTGTCTTCGGCCGAGAACGGCGTGCCG